>JANPGI010000097.1:0-3506 GCA_031423875.1 Verrucomicrobiota bacterium
AGTGGGTCCACCGGATTGAGCGACGAGTAAATTACCAATAAGTTCAGCCATAAAAAGTGCGCCACGATGCCAACCGCGCAGCGCAGTGTCAAAGAGGAATTCATTCTGAATTGGAAGCTGCGGACAAACAGACCCTTAAAGAGGTCGGTTTTTGGGGGTTGGATTTGGACGGAGAGAGGCGTGTTTCCCTCCTCCAAATGAACGAGATCAGCAAATTATCCGGTCATGAAACAAGCCAAAGGCCAAATCGGTGCGACTTGCCGCCTTCGGTCAGTGTGAGGCTGTCATCACAAGAACTTGCTCCAGCGTGGAAACACCATCCCGAGCGCGATCCAACGCCACCATGCGAAGCGTTCTCATACCCTGACCCACGGCGACCTTGCTTAGCTCGCGAGTACTGCTCCGGGAGATGACAAGTTTGCGGATTTCATCAGAGGCGGTCATGGCTTCGATGATGGCAAGACGCCCGGCGTAACCAGAGTTTTTGCAACGTTCGCAACCGCGTCCGCGATAAAGAGTGACGCCGTCGAACGCACTCGGATCCATGAGCAAGTCCTGGTACATCTTGGCGGGATATGTGATCGGTTCTTTGCAATGCGAACAAATGCGGCGCATGAGGCGTTGTGCACAGGAAAGAATGACGGAGGACGAGATCAAAAACGGCGCGATGCCCATGTCATCCAAGCGCGCGAACGCACCCGCAGCGTCGTTACAGTGCATTGTAGAGAGAACTTGGTGACCCGTGAGCGCGGCTTCGATGGCGATCTCCGCCGTCTCGGTGTCACGAATTTCCCCGATCATGATGATGTCCGGATCCTGACGCAGGATGGAGCGGAGGGCGTTGGCAAACGAAAGGCCGATCTCTTTTTTCACGGGCACTTGGTTGATGCCGGGAAGTTGGAATTCAACCGGGTCTTCAACGGTGACGATGTTGAAGATCGGATTGTTCAGTTCGTTAAGCGCCGAATAAAGCGTGGTTGTTTTGCCTGAACCTGTCGGGCCAGTGACCAGAATCAATCCGTGTGGCGCGTCCACAGCGTGTTTGAACTGCGTGAACGTGTCAGGATCAAGACCGAGCTTGTCGAGGCTGGCGGAGAGATTCGACTTATCGAGAACACGCAGCACAATCTTTTCACCATGCACCGTAGGCATGATGGAGACACGCAGATCATAGTCCTTGCCGCCCACACGCACGCGCATACGACCGTCCTGCGGGAGGCGGCGTTCGGCGATGTCGAGGCTCGACATGATTTTGAAGCGGGAGACGAGGGCGAGCTGGAGCTGCTTTGGTGGCGGCGTGGCATCCATCAACACACCGTCCACGCGATAACGCAGGCGGAGCACGCGCTCGAACGGCTCGATGTGAACGTCGCTCGCGCGATCTTTGATCGCCTGCATGACGATGATGTTGGCGAGTTTGATGACGGGTGCTTCTTCGCTGGAGGCTGCGAGATGATCAAGGCTGACCTCTTCTATGGCTTCCTTGACGTTCTCGATGGCAGCACCGTCTTCGTCAACGCCATTTTTCTGCGCATCGTTGATGATGTCTTCCATGCTGCCACCCTTGGCAGAAGCGAGGCTGTTGAGCTTGTCGGTGATCGCCTTCTCGGAGGCGATCATGGTTGATACTTCGAGCTTGGTGATGCGCTTGACATCGTCCACCGCCAGAACATTGAGCGGGTCGGACATCGCGATGAACAATTTGTTCTCGAGACGCGACACGGGCACGATCTTGTGGTTCTGGGCGATTTCCTTGGGGAGCAGGTCGGCGACTTCGGGCGAGATGGTGATGCGCGCAAGATTGATCGGCGGAACATTCAACACGCGGCCCATCGAGACGGTGAGATCTTGTTCGCTCACGTAGGATTTCTCGGTGACGAGCTTGATGAAGCGCGTACCTTCGCGCTTCTGTTGTTCAAGCAGCTCTTCGACCTGCTTGCTGGTCAGCAGGCCGTCTTCAACGAGGGCGTCCGCGATGCGTTCGCCGAATGATTTTACAGGAGGCATTTTATCTAAAGACTTTGCGGAGGTTTTTTACGAGATCCATCGGCGGTACGAGATACCAGAGCAATCGGTTGTTGGTGGCTTCAGCGAGTTCTTTCGCAGCCTGTTGATTGAACGGATTCGCCGTCGCCACCATGATGGATTTGCTCATGCGATCAAACGGCAACACGCACCAGCGGCGGCACGTTTCCGCAGGAAATGTCCGTGAGAGATCAATGTCCAAGTCGTACTTGTCCAATGGCAGATAGGCGATGCGTGTGCGGTCGCTCAAAAGCTTCAATGCCACATCCGCCACCATCACGCCCTTGTCGGCAATCCGCTGGATGAATGGTTCGATCACATCGGCGGTGGGGGCTTCGAGGTCCGTCACAGGCCAGCAAATATCGAAGTCGGATTGCGCGATGAGTTTGCCGTCCACAAAAATCTTTTGCATTTGCTTACGGCCATCGTCCACTTGAGATGTCGCCCTTTTGATGAAACCCGTGCTGCTCTCAGCTGAACGCCGGAAGACGGCTGTGTCCGTGATGATAGGTTGGTTTGCTGCGGAAGACTTGGCCTCGATCTGTTTGAGGGCATCCTGAACCTCCGCATCATCGGGATTGTTCTGAAGGATGGTTTCGTATTCGAGTATGGCCGAAGAATATTGGCCCGCGAGCACATACGCCTGTGCGATGCGCTTGGCGGTGCTGGCCACATCGGTATCGCGACCGAGCTTGCTGTAAGCTTCCTTGAGGATTTCAAGCGATTGATAGTCCTGCGGTTGTGTTTGGGTGATGACCTCAAACATTTCAATCGTTTGCGCCAATTGGGCTTCCTCGCCCGGAGTGAATGTCGTTGCCATGTTATTCAAAAAGCCTCCGCCGTCTGAACGAAACCTCGGGAACAGCACAACGGGGCAATGCTCACTTAGCAATCCCCCGGCCAATCGTCGCATCGCAATAATCCGCTAATTTTTTACAAGCTACTCCCGCAAACTTTCCACGGACGGAGCACAGTTGTCTCGTTCTAACACGGTTTGGATCATCGTCGTCATCACTGCATGGAACATCGGTTCAGCAAGCAGAACTTTTTTGCCTATCCCGCAGAGAAGGACTTGCCCACTCTTTCCACATGAAGCCCGTCCTCATCATTACGTTGCTTGGGAACATTCTCACTTCAATAGTGCAACTGCCCGCATCCGGTGCAAACACCAACGCCGGTCAGATGATCATCACCCAATTCCACTCCGCGCCCTTTCCGCACGCGAGCCGGTCTGGCGGCCACAAATACAAGGAGGAGTTTTTCCCTGCGGACAAACACTACTCCGATGGCACGGTGGCGATGTTTGTTCCTGCCGGATTTGCTGATCAGGGTTTGGTTGACTTCGTGATTCACTTTCACGGGTGGCGAAACACCGTGGCGGGCACGCTCAAGCAGTTCAATCTGACGGAGCAATTCACCGCGAGTGGTCGCAACGCCATCCTCATCGTGCCTGAAGGCCCGTGCAACGCTCCCGATTCGGC
>JANPGI010000098.1:0-3597 GCA_031423875.1 Verrucomicrobiota bacterium
TGAGCACATTGCCTACGTTGTGCAAGACGCCGGTGGCCACTTCCGCCATGCCGGCCATGCGTGAGGTCTGGAGAAGATCCTTGTGAACCTGTTCCAGATTCGCCTCGGCCAGTTTGCGCTCTGTGATATTGATGTGGGCGACAACCACCCCATGAAGCCCGTTAGACAGGGGGGTCACAAAAAGAGTGAACCAGCGTTTTACCTGTGGCGAGTGACAGGGATATTCCAGAGTGAACGTCTCGCGCTTCCCGACGAGCACAGCTTGGATGCCTTCCAGTGCCTGGGGTGACTCTGCAGCCAGTTCGCCCTTGGCCCGCACCAGCACATCCAGATAATTCACACCCAAGCCGGTGTTGACGAAACCGGGATCGCCATTTTCACGGGCAAACTTTTCCCACGTCTCATTGACGGCGATGATGGTGCCTGACGCGTCAAGCACAGCTATGTTGGCTGTGAGCGAATTCAGCACAGCTTTGGCAAACTGCTCCTTGAGACGCAACGCCTCCTCCGCTCGTTTGCGCTCGGTAAGATCCATCAACATGTTCACCGCACCGGTCACGACGCCATTCGCATCGTGGATGAGGTTGGGGTGTGGCAGGACGTGTACGCGTTTTCCATCCGGGCGTTCCACCACGATTTCTCGACCTCTGACAGCCGCACCGTGTTGGATGCTTAAGGCCATCGGACAATCTTCGAGCAAGATCGGACGGCCATCTGTCTCACAAATCTTCCATGAGCCGCACCACAAATCTTTTCCAAGCTCCGGCGTCCGTCCCCACATGGCTTCGGCGGCTTCGTTGAACAATGTGACGCGCCCACGGGCATCACAGGTGTAGATGGCAGCGGGCAAGGCATTCACAAGCTGGCGATAGCGTTGCTCGCTATCGCGCAGCGCTTCATCGGCCCGTTTGCGTTCCGAGATGTCCCGCGTGACCGCCAGTTGTGCGACGATCCGGCCCGCTGCATCGCGCATGGGACAGGCATGGGCTTCCAGCCAGCGATGGGTGCCATTTCGCCCAACGATCTCGTATTCAAACGTGCCAGATTCGCCCCGGAATACGCTCCTGTTCAAAGCCTGGAAGGGCGATCTATATTTCGCAGGCAACAGATTGCAAACCGGCTTGCCCAGCACCTCATCAAGCCGTTCCACCTCGATCATCGCCAGCCCGGCAGGATTCATGTCCAGCAACGTGCCGTCTTCCGCCACCAGCTTCACGCACTCGGGCACCGTTTCGAGGATCAAGCGAAGCCGCGCCTCGTTGACCTGCAACATCTGATGCGCAGCGTTCAACTCTGCGGTGCGATCGGCCACTTGAATTTCGATGCCGGCATTGATCGTCTCCAATTTCGCGCGGTGCAGCGCCGCGTCTTCCATGTCCCGTAACTTGTGCCGGATGGAGATGAGCAAAAATAAGTCCTCAAAGAGCACCCAGCCTGCATGTTCCACCCAGCGCCACGGGCTGCTGGCCAGCACTCCGAACACCGATTGTGGCCAGAACAGCCCGCGCGCAATGTGGTCCAAGGCAACCACCACCGTTGCCGTCAACAACACACGCCAATCCCGATAAAATGCAATGAACGCCAATGAACCAAAAATATGGAAGTGGGTTTCAATCCGTCCGCCCGTCAGATGGATGAGCAACGCTGAAGTGAGCATTTGCGCCATGGCGATGACGTGGCGTGTGAGGACTTGCCCCGGCTGTTTCCAAGCAAGGAAGACCGGCAGAGCGGTAATGGCACCACCAAGAAAAATCGCCGCCCATAAGTGCCAATGAATCTGACTGGTGGCTCCGATCCAGGTGTGCGGGGAAATCCATACCGCCGCCGCGATGCCCGCCAGCCATTGCACAATCATCAGATTGGCAAACAGCCGGTCAGTCCGTTTGTGAACGGCGTTGCTCGATTCTTCAAACAGCTCGGCCTTTCGTAGCATCAGTCCCGCCTCCAGTCCGCTCACAGTCGCGTCTAGTGCTTGCATAACATGTCTCCCTTCTCACAACTCGCATCGAACAGCGGACAACCAAACACCGGGGTTTGCGACAGATCAGAGACTTTGTGCGCCAATAAAGACATCAAGGCGCTGCGTCCCGGACTGTCTCCTGAATGACCGCGCGAAATCGTGATGCCGCCTTCAAACAAGAGTTGGCCGGAGGCGTCGTAGAGCAATGTCTGCCCGGATGTCTCCGAGCCGAATCGTTTTGCCTCCACGCCGTCCTGATCCAGTTGCACCGTCACTCCAGGAATGATGGAGGCTTGTTCCCAGAGAACAGCCCGCGCCCAGTCCGGCGACATTCCCGCCGGATTGACGAATAGAACGTGAACCTCTCCCAACCCTCGGTCCTGCACCAGCAGCCGCGCCAGCTCGCCGACGCTCGACCGGGAACACGGACAACGCGGATGCACAAACATCATCAACGTGGGACGCCCTTCGGCGCGGGAAATCCGGCTTTGCGCCGGCCACGACTGCGGCGGCTGACCGGCTGCGCTTGGAGAATTGGAATAAGCCCCGATCCACACCATCACAGCGATGATGACAGCCAACCACAATGCTGCTCCCGTCCATAGAACGGCGCGTGACCGGGCTGCGGTATTTGTCCGTTTTGTTCTCATTGTGTTCGTTTAGGGCAAACAAAAAGGCACAACCGAACCATCGCGATGGGCGTTTCGATTGTGCCTTCGACTTACAGGACCAATATCCTGTCCGAGAAAGCTACCTGTCTATTGCGGCAGGCCCTCTACATCCTTATCGGCATAAGACAGGAGAACTTAAATTATTTTTTGGGTGCGGTGGGATTGGGTGTGATTACAAGTGGGTGAGGCTATTTGACGGAAGATTGGCATTGGGACGGGTAGGGACGGCGCGCTGCGCCGTAGTAGCCGCGAAACTAACGTCAACTAGGCGTGAGGAATCACGTCCGTTGCGCCGCTACTGCGCGGTGCTCCCAGCCCGATTTCGCCCACCAAAGTTTCAAGACGCTCTCGCAACTGCCCGAGCTGTTTTGATTTGAACGCCCGTTTGGTTTTCTCCAGCACCGCAATCGTCTCATGCACCGCGTTGACGAGCTGGATATGCTCCACCACATGTACGGTGTCAGGAGCGGTGTTCACTTTGCCAGCCAGCACCACGTCGCTCAACGCATTGAAAAGATTTTCAAGCTCCTGAAACTCGCCCGGATCAATCGCTGCGTTCCGGGGAACGGCGAGTTGCCGGTTCAAATCGAGAGAGAGTGCTTGGAACTGTTCCCATTTTCGTCGCACCGCCTGATGAACTCGATGGTTGGTGATGGATTCCTGCACCAGAACTTTCAGCTCTTCAAGGTTCGGAGGTTTCGGCAGATAGGCTTTCGCGTGCAACCTCACTGCGGAGGCTGCGGATTCCACAGTGGGATCACCCGTCAGCAAAATCACCGGCAGTCCTGGCGCGACCTGTGACAGTTCCTTCATCAATTCCAGTTGGCGATTGCCCGGCATATTGATGTCTGCAATCAGCAGATCAAACCGAGAACGATTCAGCGCATGGAGGGCTTCCGCGGCATCAGCCGCCCACTCGCAATCATACCCCGCCGCCTGGAGCAATTGACTGAGCACGTCGCCGAC
>JANPGI010000099.1:0-8342 GCA_031423875.1 Verrucomicrobiota bacterium
CACCTCCGACCACGTCAGCGAGGCGATCCAACTGCGCTCACTGGATCGGCAGTTGTGGGGTTGACCCTCTAAAAATTTTAAGGACAGAATCTGAAACTTTTCACCTACACTACTGTCTAACTTAACGATGAATCCTTCTGCCGCTCGCGAGGTCTTCCAGAAAATCGCCACCAACATCAGCCGCGTCATGCAGGGCCACGCCGCGCCCACGCGCAAACTTCTCGCCGCGCTCGCCAGCGGAGGCCATGTGTTGCTCGAAGATTTTCCCGGCACAGGCAAGACCACACTCGCCAAAGCACTCGCCCGTTCCGTGGACGCGAAGTTCAAACGCGTCCAGTTCACGCCAGACCTGTTGCCCTCGGATATTCTCGGTGTCGCAATCTTCAACCAGCTTGATCAGCAATTCCATTTTCACGAAGGGCCAATCTTCACCAACATCTTGCTCGCAGATGAAATCAACCGCGCTTCGCCCCGCACTCAATCTGCGCTGCTCGAAGCGATGGGTGAAGGTCAGGTGAGCGTGGATGGCGAGCGCCGCAATCTTGCCGATCTGTTCTTCGTCATCGCTACGCAAAACCCCGTGGAGTTTCGCGGCACGTATCCGTTGCCAGAGGCGCAGATGGATCGGTTCGCGATGCAATTCACGCTTGGTTACGTGCAGCCTGCGGACGAAGTCGCCGTCCTCACCGCTCAGGCGAACAATCATCCGCTTGATGCGCTTGCGTCCTGTGTAACGCTAGCCGATGTGACCGCGCTAAAGCACGCCGCACAGAACATCCGCATCAGCGATGAACTCAAGCGTTACGTCGTTGACCTCGTCGGCGCGACGCGTTCGGCGAATGGTGTCCAACTGGGGGCCAGCCCGCGCGCCTCCATCGCATTGATGAAGGCGGCTCAGGCACTCGCGTTGTTTGACGGACTGGAATTCGTGACGCCAGAACAAATTCAGGAACTCGCCGTGCCGGTCATTGCGCATCGTCTGGTGATGCAACCGCAGGCGCGTTTCTCCGGCCTCACCGCGCGCAGCGTGGTGGAAGACATCGTGAAAAAAATCAAAGTGCCTGCGTGAGGCGGGCGGGATGCCGGATGATATTCTTGCTCCATCTGCTTTACCGCCTGTATCGCCTGATCACCTGGTCAACGTTCTGGGCGAAGCGGCGATTCACCGTCCTTGGTCAGGCGATGATCGGGGCTGTGATCGTGGCACTGTTCACCGGGTTGGATGCGGATAGCGCGGTGGGCTATCAGGCATTTATACCGCTGTTCGGTCTGCTGTTGATCTCGCTGATGTTCGCGTTTGGTTTCCGCACGGGATTCCGGGTTGAACGCCATCTCCCGCGGGTCGTCACGGCGGGGCAGCCGATCACGTATCGTGTTTCGGTGAAAAATCTCACGCGTAAGGATCAACCCGGGCTCATGATCATGGAAGACCTCGTTGATCCGCGACCCACATTCAAGCAGTGGAAGAACTACAAGCTGGACGAGGACAAACACGTCCGTCCGTTCCGGTTCGACAAGCGAAATTTCCGTTCGCCGTTCAAGATGGCCACGGTCAAGGAGGCGCATGTTCCCGATCTGATTCCGCAACAGGAGGGCGATCTCGCCATCGAACTCACACCGTTGCGACGCGGCGTGGTACAGTTCACAGGAGTCACCTTTGCGCGACCTGATCCGATGGGGATTTTCCGCGCGCTGCGGAAACAGCCGTTGCCGCAATCGCTGCTCGTGCTGCCAAAGCGTTATTCTATCCCGCCCATCGCGCTGCCCGGCTCGATGAAATATCAGCAGGGTGGCGTGGCGATGGCGTCGAACATAGGACAAAGCGATGAGTTCGTTTCGTTGCGCGACTATCGCCGGGGCGATCCGCCGCGCCACATCCATTGGCGCAGTTGGGCGCGGATCGGTAAACCCATCGTCAAGGAGTTCGAGGATGAGTTTTTTGTTCGTCATGCGTTGGTGTTGGACACGTTCACGCCGCGCCCGCATAGCGACGCGTTTGAAGAAGCCGTTTCCGTGGCAGCGTCTTTCGCTTGCACAGTTCTTACGCAGGAATCGTTGCTCGATCTGCTGTTCGTCGGGCCGGAGGCGTATTGCTTCACGGCGGGTCGCGGTGTCGCGCACGCGGATCAGATGTTGGAAATCCTTGCCTCGGTTCAGCCGTGTAACACGCAGCCCTTTGATCGCCTTGAACAACTCGTGATCAATCATTCTTCCACTGTGAGCGGCTGCATCTGCGTGATGCTCGCGTGGGACGACACTCGGAAACGATTCGTGGAAAAACTCCGCGCGCTCGGCCTGCCCGTGCTGGTGCTGGTGATCCGAGTACCGGGCGAAACGAAACCGCTCGATTTCGGACCCATGGCCGACGAGCCGGATCGGTTGCTCGCGCTGGAGATCGGGAAGATTGAAGAACAACTCGCCTCGCTGAAGTGAAGGACATTCAACATTCAACATTCAACGCCCAACATCGAAGTGTCTGCGGCGCGCTGGAAGTTTCGGCGTTGAATGTTGAGTGTTGGATGTTGAATGTTTTCTTTCAAACATGAAGCCACCGCCTTTCCTCCTCAGCATCACGCTGCTCTTCTGGGGCTGGCAATCGGACTTGTTCCTGCCGGGCGCGCTGATGGCGGTGATTCTTGAAAGCGCACTCGTCTTCAAATCGCGTTGGGACTTTTCTGAAGATGATTTTTCCAAGACCTGGTCGTTCTGCTCGCTCGTGTTGCTGGCGGTGATCGTGTTTGCGTTCACCAACAACGACGGACCGTCGAGCTTCGCAAACCTGTTCGATGATTTGCGTCCAGCCAACACCAGCTCTGCCACGAATGCCAGCTCACAGACTGCGGCGCAAACCATCCGCTGGTTGCCGATGATCTTCTTCCCATTCCTCGCAGCGCAAACCTTCAGCACGCACGAAGCGATCCCGTTGACCGCGATCTCTCTTATCTTGAGACGCCGCTGGCGCAAAGCGAAGCAGCTCGGCCAACCCACGCCCGTCGCGCGCGGTTTCAACATCGGCTATCCTTACTTCTGCGCCACGCTGTTGGCCGCAAGCTTTCATCCCTCGGACGACAACTCCTATTTTTTGGGATTCTGTGCGTTGTTGACGTGGGTGCTGTGGACGCAACGCTCGCGACGGTTCAGCATCGTTGTGTGGATATCTGTGCTCGCGGTGGCGGCCACTGCGGGATATTTCGGCCAACGCAGCATCGCGCAGGCACAGGCTTATCTCACCAACCTGAATGCCCCTTGGCTCGCCAGATTCATCCGTCGCCCGGAAGATCCGTTCCAGAACCGTACCTCGCTCGGATTCGTCGGTCTCTTGAAAATGTCCGACCAGATCGCCATCCGCTTGCAGCCCGACAAGCCCAAGAACATCCCGCCGTATCTGCGGGAGGCAAGCTATCGCCTCTATCGCGGAGGGACGTGGTACGCCGGTTCATCGCGCGATGATTTTACCAGCATCATCGAAGAACCCCCCCAGCCTAGCGGCAACTGGCCGCTGCTCCCAGATAAGCGCGGGGCGTCACGCATTAAAATCGCGTGTTATCTCGACGGTTACAACAAAGGCTCTGCTGCCGGATTGTTGCCGCTGCCAAACGGTGTGACGCGCCTCGAAAAACTTGGCGCGTTCATCGTGGACACCAACAGCGCCGGCTCCGTCATGGCGCACGGGCCAGGGTTGGTGATATTCGATGCGCTGTATGGCCCGGGCGCCACGATCGATTCGCCGCCGGGATTGCGGACAAATCTCATCACGCGCGGGCGCAGGCTTTTTGAGGAAGCCGGCTTGGGTCGGTTTGTTAGAGGTGAAGGCTCGGGTTCAGACGAACCGCCTCGATTCCTGTTCACCGCAGCGAATGAAGACCTCGCGGTGACGCCGTCCGAAGAGAGAGCGTTGGATGCGGTGATCGCTGAGTTAAATCTGCGAGACTATCCACCCGACGAGCAGTTGCGATTGTTACAAAGTTTTTTCGACACCCAGTTCAAATACAGCATGTGGCAGACTGCGCCGCGTTCTGCCATCACGAATCAGACACCGCTTACCCGCTTCCTCCTGGAGACGCGCAGTGGTCACTGCGAATATTTTGCCACGGCCACCGTGTTGCTATTACGGCGCGTCGGCATCCCCGCTCGCTATGCCACCGGCTATTCCGTGCACGAAGAATCCGGCGATGGCTACGTGGTGCGATTGAGCGACGCCCACGCTTGGACGCTCGTCTGGGACAAGGAGCTTCAGCAGTGGCATGATTTTGACACCACGCCCGCAGTTTGGGTGGAAGCAGAGAACAAGAACCGTTCACCCCTGCGTTGGCTTAAGGACGCATGGAGCCGGTTCAAATTCGAGTTCTCAAAACTTCGCAACGGCCAGAGCAACATCCGCAGCTATCTCCTCTGGATCATCCTGCCGGGAATGGTGCTGCTGCTGTATCAGATCGTGTTCCGTCGGGGACGGAAACGGCGGAAGGATAAAAAGTCCGACGCAGCATTTCTGGCAAGCTGGCCCGGACTGGACTCGGATTTTTATCAACTGGAGAAAAAGATCGCTGCGCGCGGTGTGACGCGCGGCACCGCCGAGCCGCTGAATCTGTGGCTGCAACGCGTGGAGAAATCTTCCGGCATGGAATCGCTGCGCGAACCGTTGCGCAAGTTGCTGGCGTTGCACTATCGGCATCGCTTCGATCCGCAAGGCTTGGACACGGATGATCGCGAAAAGTTGAAGACGGAGACGAAGCGTTGTCTTGAACTGCTGATGCAAAAATAAGTCAAACGCCAGCTCGCAACAGGGTGTGATTCGAAGGCGTGTTCAAGAATGTGGCAGAGCGCCACTATTCAAAAGGGGCGGCGGTTCAGCTTCGTTGGCTGATGGCTGATGGCTGTCAGCTAGAATCCTGATCGGTTCGTAAAACGTATTTCGCTGCACCGGCGTGCGACCGGCTTCGCGGATGGCTTTGATCATTTCGGCTTCGGTCTGCAATTGCGGCGAGGTCGCGCCGGCCATGTGGAAGATGTGTTCCTCGATGATCGTACCGTGCAGGTCGTCCGCGCCGTAGCTCAACGCCACCTGAGCCAGCTTCATGCCCATGCCCACCCAGTAGGCCGTGATGTGATCGAGTTTTCACGTCGTTGCGTTTTTTGTCTCTTTCATGCAGAGTAGCCCCATGAGCGATAAGCAACTTGCTTTGGAATCCATCCAACGTCTGCCGGAGGATGCGAGTCTGGACGCCATCACCGAACGGTTGGAGTTTCTTGCGGGCATCCGCAAGGGATTGGATCAAATCGAGCGCGGAGAAACCGTGTCGCACGAGGAAGTCAAACGCCAGCTCGCGACATGGCTTGCAAAATAATCTGGTCGCTTCAAGCGCGCGATGATCTGCGAGAAGTCGTCTCGTTCATTGCCGCCGACAATCCCACCATCGCCGAGACCTTTGGTTATCGGCTCATGTCCAAAGTGGATATGCTAGCAAACTTTCCCCAACTGGGTCGTGTTGTTCCCGAAGAAAACGACATGAACATCCGGGAAATTGTTCTCCGACCTTACCGAATCATCTACCAAGTGCTGCCCGCGCAACAGGTCGTGGCCATCGCTCGTATCTGGCACGGCGCGAGGGGTGAACCGGAAGTCCCAGAACGTTTGGAATTTTAGCTTCAACACGCGCGGGAAACCGCTGAAGCGGTTGGGATTTTCTCTCGACGCCGGACACCCGACTGAAGCCGGGTGCTAAGGAGAAGCATTCCGCCGGGCAAGAGGTTTGGGGAAAATGCGCGCTACGGAATTTGATCGTCAGCATTTTTTGCTGTGACGACGAATGAGATGCTCGTGAGCAATGTTCTGATAAACTTGCCCGCGAGGCGTATTGACTAATTGCGGATTCGTAAAGTCTGTATGGAGTGCTTGGTCAAGACTGCATAGGAGGCGTGCGCCGGACTCCAAGGCGAGAGCTATGATATGAGGGTCATCCGAAACGCACTGGGGAGCGACCATGTTCATCCTCGCATCAACCTTTGCATCTGGAATAGCTTTTGCGCGACCCGCTTGGTCGAGCTGTCTGACCATTCGCATGACTTTTCCTGAACGGAAATACTCGCGGCGCAATTCCCCGCCGTAGTACAAACAACAAGTCGAATCCAGAACTGCCCTCTTCAAAGGCAAAAGATCAGGGACTGCTCCGCAAAAGAAATCGGAAGCAACATTGTTATCTACGATCAAACACATGAATCGGCGACACGGCTCAACAGGTTCATCTCTTCCTGCAAAAAGAATGTTCGGTAAGTTTCTGGTGCATTTAGAATGTTGCCTGACTCATCAAGATGAAGTTGATGAACGGTGGTTTCAATATGGGGTTTTTCCAGATACACAATACCAACTGATTCAGGCGGCAATCTCTTCGCCGCTACTTCCTGCCTGATCCTGTCGATGATGTAGTCGCTGTGCGTTTCCACCACGAACTGACGCTTGCCATCTCGAACCATATCAACCAAGAAAGATCCCAACGCAGCTTGTGCTTTTGGATGCAAATGAACTTCCGGTTGTTGAACGAGCAACCTCGTCGAAGGGGCGGCCAGCAAGCTCTCAACCACAATCGGAAGTGACTGACTGATTCCATAGCCCACATCGAGTATGTTCGTCGCCGGACCGGCAATGCTAATTTCAATCTCGAAGGGATCGCCCTGATGAGAACCAAGAACCGGGGCTGCGATTTCCTTGAAGAGTCCCGATTGTTTCCCGAATTTTTTTAATGCGACTGAAACTTGCTCGCGCCTTTTGTCCTGCTCATCGTTCAACAACTTGGCCAAGATGTAAGGAATGTGATCCCCACCGGGCTCGTAGCCGACACTACTGCGATCATAGACGCGCCTCGGCTTGGATCGAATTGGCGCAATGGAACGAGTCACGGGGATGTACCGCGAAACTTCCCTTGTCATCTGGAAAAGCTCGTTTGGATTGAACAGCGTTTCAGCTTTGTCCCTCATAGCCCGAAACAAGAAATGAGGCAGCGACTCCGCTATCGAAATCGCCGACGGGTCGACATCGCTGGAAAGTTGAATCTGCCGTTTGAATTCACCAGATTTTTCCTCTTGAAGTGGCAATTCAGGGGACGACTTGTCGGGCTTAGAACGAAGCGTGCCAGTCATTTTCCCGTCGTCAAACTGGAGTTCGACATCGAAACGATGCGTTTCGAGTTTCAAGCGCGAAAGGACGATGTCACCTTTTACCTCTTTGTAAGTAGCCAAAACTTCCGTCTTTTCAGGATCGTGGCAAAAGCCAATTGAAAACGATTTTGATCTGCCAAATTTCCCCCCTTTGTAAGTTGCCACTGTTCTATACGTTCCGAGATCGTGTGGTTCTTTGTTGAGGGAGAGCCTTCCAGGGAAGACTGTTTTGTCGGAGAGTGCGGCTAGTGCAGCGAGCAGAGTTGACTTGCCGGAACTGTTTTCTCCGACAAGCAAGGTTAATGGTTTTAGATCAACCGTATGCTTGCCAGCGAAGGATCGAATGTTCTCAACGATCAATCTCATAGACAAAGTTTAACTATTTGTGCTGTAGTTGTCGCCTGTTAAGTTTGCGCATCTGCCTCCTTCACGCCGTTGCCAGATTGTCTTCCAACATTTTAGATTTGCCCGACGGCGGTTCAGCTTCATTCGCTGAGGGTGCGTCTGGCAGGACTTTAATCGGTTCGTAAAATGTATTTCGTTGCACCGGCGTGCGGCCTACTTCGCGGATGGCTTTGATCATGTCTGCCTCGGTCTGCAATTGCGGTGAGGTCGCGCCGGCCATGTGGAAGATGTGTTCCTCGATGATCGTCCCGTGCAGATCGTCTGCGCCGTAGCTCAACGCCACCTGCGCCAGCTTCAGGCCCAGGCCCACCCAATAGGCCGTGATGTGATCGAAGTTGTCGAGGTAGATGCGGCTCACGGCGATGGTGCGGAGTGAATCAAACCCAGTCGGCGGCGTGGTGACGGGAATGTTGTTATTCTCCGGTTGATACGGCAACGCGACGAAACCAACAAACCCCTTCGTCTCGTCCTGCAACGCGCGCAATTGCCGCAGATGATCCACGCGGTCGGCGAGCGATTCGACGTGGCCGAACAGCATCGTGCAGGTGCTGCGTCCGCCGAGCTTGTGCCAGGTGCGGTGAACGTCCAGATATTCCTCGGCGGATTCCTTGCCCTTGGCGATGGCGCTGCGGACTTCCTTGCGGAAAATCTCCGCGCCGCCGCCGGTGAGCGATTCGAGTCCGGCGGCTTTCAGTTCAATCAAAGTTTGCTCGACGGTTTTCTTAGCCATCCAAGCGAGGTGTAGGATTTCAATCGCGGTGAAGCATTTTAATTGGAGTCGGGTA
>JANPGI010000100.1:0-4022 GCA_031423875.1 Verrucomicrobiota bacterium
CCAGCGCGGCCGCCGCAGCATCGAGCAGGACGCCCTCCTGCCGCTGGATGACACCTCATACCAGAGGTCAGATGTCAGAGCCTCTGAGGTCAGTCATGACCTCTGACCTCCGACTTCTGACCTCCGACTTCAACGCTCTCCGCCGCTACTTCGGGTTTCCCCACTGTGAGCGTTCCTGTTTTATCAAAAACAATCGCCGTGATATTCCCCGCCTTCTCCAACGCCACGCCATCGCGGATCAGAATGCCACGCCGCGCTGCTGCGTTTGCCGCAGCCATGATCGCAGCCGGTGTCGCCAAGCCCATCGCGCATGGACACGCCACGATCAGCACCGCCGCTGCGATGATGAATCCCGCGCCTGCCCCGCTTGGCGGATGTGCTGTCCACAGAAACGGAGAGAGCACCTCGAACACTTTCATCATGGACTCATGCGCGAAACCCCACGCCAGTCCCGTCAGCAACGCGATCAGCACCGCCACCGGCACGAACACGTTGCTCACGCGATCTCCGATGCGCTGGATGTCGGCGCGACTGTTCTGCGCGCGTTCCACTGCGGCAATGATGTGCGCGAGCGCAGTGCTTTCGCCCGTGGCAGTCACACGGACTGTGAGGCGACCATTGATATTCGCCGTGCCCGCATAGACGTTTGCGCCGGGAAGTTTTTCCACAGGCAACGACTCGCCCGTGAGCATCGCCTCGTTCACGGCAGAATTTCCCTCCACCACCACACCGTCCGTGGGTACATGATCACCGGGACGCAATGCGACTACGTCTCCCAACTTGAGCGATGCGACGGGAACTTCCTCTTCGACCGGCGCAGCCACCGATTTCAGCGGGTTCAAAAAATCTCGTGGCTTGTTGTCCGTCTTGATCCGTCGCGCAGTCGTTGGCGCGAGTTGCATGAGCGACTTCAATGCGCCCGACGCCTTCGCGCTCACCCGCGCTTCCACCCAATGTCCGATGCTGATGAGCGTGATAATCGCCGCAGCCTCCATGAAATAGAGATGCCCGCTCGTTCCTGACAGCAAAGCCCACGCGCTGTAACCGAACGCCGTGGTCGAACCGAGCGCGACCAGCGTGTCCATGTTCGAACTGCGCGCCTTGAGCTGCCGCCACGCACCGCGATAAAACTCCGCGCCACAGACAAATTGAACCACACCGGCCAGGACGAATGAAACCCACGCGAACCAACCACCCATGCCGAGATGGAACACCCACTCACCCAACATCAACACCGCCGTCACACCACCGCCGAGCCAAAGGTTCAGATGCCAGTTGCGGTTGGTTGTTTCTCCACCCTTCCTCTCGCTCTCGTTTAGCGCGGTCGCCTCATAGCCAACCTTGGAAAGCACGGCGATGAGTTGAGGCTGATCAGGAGAGAAAGTCGAATCCCACCGTACCAAGGCGCGAGCGGTTTCAACATTCACCGTCGCGCTTTGAACGCCGGGCACAGATTTCAACGCATCAGTGACGTGACGTGCGCAGTTGTTGCAAGTCATGCCGCTGACGCGCAACTCCGTGATGCCGCCGGACGCGGAGGCTGTGGTTGGAGAATTGTTGGCGGGGGGCGTATTCATCAGCGGGAACAAGATGCCGGTCGCTGCGGCTTAAAGCAATTCACACGACAACCATCCTCGGAGCGCACTGCAATCAAAAAGCGCGTGAGCTGTGAGAAGCGGAACGCCGCCTTCAGGCGGCAGCACCGGACGAATCCGAGCTCGCTGCCGCTTTGAAGGCGGCGTTCCGGGAAATTTCGCGCCCAGCGGCCTCACTCATCCGCAGGCTTCGGTGCGCGGCTGATTCCGTTCAGCCAATACGCCTGCTTTTCGTAAGAGCCGTAAGCCTTATCTCCAAGTACCGTCTTCATGGCACTTTCTGTTTCGGTGCGTATACCTTTCAGGGCATCATCGCGCTGCTCCTTCGTGAGTGATGTGTCTTTGCGGAGCGCACTTGCCTGCGACTCGGCCTCCTTCTTCACGTCGTATACTTTTTTGGCAGAATCCTTGCCTAGTCCATTCCTTTCAGTGACACGATAAATACTTTGGTAAGCCTGATCCTGCGAGAGTTCATAATCTGTGTAGCGATCACCCAACGTCGTCTTGAGCGTTTCTTTCATTGCGGCCTCGGCGGCCTTCATCTTTTCCTTGTCCGCTTTGTCTGTCGCGTTCATGCCCGCCATGCCGAACTCGTCCTCGAACTTTTTCTTCTCTTTGAAGATGGCTTTGAACTCATCCTCGCTCGGCTCAAAACTGCCCATCTGCATGCGCATCACCATCGCCGTTTGCGACATGCGGAGTTGATAATTCTCAAATTCCTCGGGCGAGAGCAGTTTGGCGAGTTCGGCCTCCTTTTCCTTTTGTACCTTCGCCATCTCTTTCATCCCATCGGCATCCGCACCGCCTTCGATGGATTTCATCAACCGCGCTGCATACTTTTGCTCCAGCTCCATGATTTGCGTCTGCTGGCCCGGCGTCAGGAAATCCAGCATCTCTTCAAACGGATTCGCGCCGCCAAACATCGCCATCATATCCGGCTTTTCTTCCGGGGCGACACCGAGTAATTCCGTGAGCAACACGCGTTTTTCTTTCGCCAACGCCTGCCTCGCCTTGATCTTTTCCTCGTCGAACATCTTCGAGAACATCTTTTGCATCCCGCCCTTCCAGTACTCGTAGCGGTTCGTCTTCACGCCGTGCATTTCCTTGGCGCGATTCTCGAAAAGTTTGTTCACGTCCGCCGTGATGATGTCGCGGATGGTTTCCTCAGGGCAACCGATGGAGCGCAGGTTGGCGATGTATTTCTTGTAATCCTCGGATTCCACCGTGCGCCAGTTGAACAACTGATCAGACTTGAAAGCTTCGGCCACTAGAGCATTGGCAGGCGTAGCGACACTCCCGACCGCTGTTCTTTCAGAGACTGACGTGGCGACGCCAGCCGCTGCTGCATCATTTTGTGGTGACGCTTGTTTCTGTCGAGCCGACCAGGTCAACGCTCCAGCGAGCGCGAGGTTCACGACGAGCGACAGGGCGAGGAATGTTTTGGCGTTCATGATGCGAGCGTTCTACAGGCAACCCGCCCGGATGGGAACTACAAAACCGGGCGCAAGTTGGAGGCGGTGTGTTTCGAGCCCTGACACCAAAGTCCTGCTAAGACAAAAGAAAACCCCGCGTGACCTTCGCCACGCGGGTTGCAGGAAAAATCTGTGTTTGTCTGCGAAATCTGCGGACAACTTTTACGGCAAATCCGTGCTGCCCATCAGATAGCGGTCGCACTCGCGCGCTGCGCCGCGACCTTCATTGAAAGCCCATACCACAAGGCTCTGTCCGCGCCGGCAATCGCCGCAGGCAAATACCTTGGCGTTGTTCGTCGTGTATTTCTCGAAGTCGGCTTTCGCATTCGAGCGAGGATCGCGTTCGATGTTCATGGCTTCGAGCAACGGTTGTTCCGGTCCAAGGAAACCCATCGCCAGCAAGACGAGTTGCGCGGGTAAAACTTTTTCCGTTCCGGGAACCGGCTGCGGACCGAACTGACCTTTGTCATTCGCCTTCCACACTACATCCACGACGTGAACGGCTTTGACGTGACCTTTGTCGTCCGCCTCGAACTTGGTTGCGGTCTTGAGATACACGCGCGGATCGCTGCCAAACTTTGCGGCGGCTTCTTCCTGGCCGTAATCCATCTTGTAAGTCTTGGGCCACTCCGGCCACGGATTGTTCGCAGCGCGTTCAAGCGGCGGCTGCGCCATGATCTCAAGCTGCACGAGCGACTTGCACCCATGCCGCATCGAAGTGCCGACGCAGTCCGTGCCCGTATCGCCGCCACCGATGACGACGACATCCTTGCCGGTAGCGTCAATAAAGCCGCCGTTCTTGTGCGAATCCAAAACCGCCTTGGTGTTCGCGGTCAAAAACTCCATCGCGAAATGGATGCCTTTGAATTCGCGTCCTGGAATCGGCAGGTCGCGCGGCTTCGTCGCGCCGGTCGCGAGAATCACTGCGTCAAAATCCTTGAGCAACTTCTCCGCA
>JANPGI010000101.1:0-1904 GCA_031423875.1 Verrucomicrobiota bacterium
TAGTCACGGTGATCGCGTTGCTGGCTGGATCGGCGTGAGCATTTGCGCCGGAATTCATGGCGAGTGTGTTTCATGCGCTTGCGCCATTTTTATGGACGGCGCATCCGCCGAGTGGGGCCGGGGCGGGATTCATCATTGCGGCGGCGGTGTTGATCGTGGCGTGTCCGTGCGCGATGGGATTGGCCACGCCAGCGGCGATTATGGCGGCGGCGAATGCGGCGGCGCGGCGGGGAATCCTGATCCGTGATGGCGTAGCTTTGGAAAAGGCGGGGAAGATTGCGGCGATTGTTTTTGATAAGACAGGGACGCTCACAGTGGGGAAACCAGAGGTCGCGGGGGAGAGCGTTGAAGTCGGAGGTCTGAAGTCGGAAGTCAGAATTTTGGCGGCGGGGTTGGCGCTCAATTCAACGCACCCGGTCAGCCAGGCCATTGCGCGATTGGAGACGGGTAAGTTGGAATTGCGAGAATGGCGCGAAGTTCCCGGGGATGGAGTCGAAGCGTTGACGAAGCTGGAAGATGGAGTGTGGAGGATGGCGAGGCTTGGGTCGTTGCGCTGGATGCGAGAATGTGGCGTGGGTTTGGTAGCGGGAGAAAAATTTATCACTGATTGGTCGGCGCAGGGTGCGACGGTGGTGGGCTTGGCAGTTGAAAAGAATTTGGCCGGACTGTTCGCAGTGAGAGACGGGTTGAAGTCGGAAGCCGGGGAAGTCGTGATGCGATTGCAGCAACAGGGACTGAAAACTTTTCTACTCACGGGAGACAACGCGCTTACAGCAGCGGGCATCGCAAAACAGGTCGGCATTGTGCCAGATAATATTTTTGCGGAGGTTCGACCCGAGCAGAAGGCGGAGTTCATCAAACGCCTCCAGTCTCAAGGCGAGCGTGTGGCTTTCGTCGGCGACGGCATCAACGACGCACCCGCGTTGACGCAGGCTGATCTCGGCATCGCTGTCAGCCGGGCGAGCGATGTAGCACGCGGCGCGGCGGATATTGTTCTGCTCAAATCGGACATCGAGGCTGTGCCGGAGGCGCTGGCGTTGGCGCGAGCGACGTTGCGGACGATCAAACAGAATCTGTTCTGGGCGTTCTTCTATAACGCAGCCGCGATACCGCTCGCGGCGATGGGTTTCATGAGTCCGGTGCTGTGCGCGGCAGCGATGGGTTTGTCAGACCTGATCGTGATCGGGAATGCATTGAGGCTGGCGCGGAGGAGCTTTGGAGTGCGCCCGTCCTCGGGCGCAGCGAACTCCGCTACTAAGTTGACTTGAAAAGTCGAATGCCCATCTCTCCGTCGTGAGTTTCTGTGGCCGGGGACGGCCACACTCCGCCCCCGCTCCCATCAATCCGCTTTACTTGAAGCGCGCATCTTCCAACCATTCTGCCATGCCGAATCGTTTTTGGATCATCGTGCTCGCGTTGCTGCTGGGTGGTGGCGGGCCGGGGGTTTTGCGCGCAGCGGAGGCCTCTCTGACGGGCACAAACACGCTCATCAGTTGGAACACCGAGCGGAGCGAGTTGCTCCCGCAAAGCTCGGTGATCGCGATGGCGCGGACGCGGGATGGTTATCTGTGGCTCGGCACGATGAAGGGGCTCGTGCGGTTCGACGGCGTCAAGGCGGAGGTGTTCGATCCGATGGGCAGCATGACGGTGACGTTTTTGTTCGAGGACAGTCGCGGCGGGCTGTGGGTAGGCACGGAAAAAAACGGCGTAGCGTTGATCCGAGATGGAGAAATGTCGGCGGTGATACCGGGTGAAGGGATTGGATCGCGGCTGACTTCGGCATGTGAGGATGTCACTGGCGCGATGTGGTTGTGTTGGGCGAATGGAAGGCTATCGCGTTTTCGAGACGGGGTGAAGCTGGATGAATGGTTGCCGGAAGGACTCGGAGGCGGAGGTTGCCGATG
>JANPGI010000102.1:0-8336 GCA_031423875.1 Verrucomicrobiota bacterium
GACTTCTTCGAGCTTGGTGCGCAACGGATATTGGCCGCTGGGAAATCCGGTGGCGACGGCGGCGATGTTCACGGGCGAAACGTCGCCGAGAAATTTGCGCGCGTATTTCACCATGTTCGGATAAACGCACACGGCGGCGCAGCTCGGCACATCGTATTTCGCCTCGATGGGCTGGAGCGCCTTGCGGCAGAGATAGGCGACTTTACCGGGCGTGTCCTTGCCTTCGAGCGTGGTGAGGTCGCACATGCTCACGACCATCTTGAGACCGGCGAGCTTGGCGGAGGTCTTGATGCTGCGTTTGCCGAAGGACGCGGCGCGTTCCTCGACCATGACTTGATCCACGGTGGGCGCGGAGAATTTGGAAGTGGCCGAGGGACGAAATCCGGCAGGTGCGGCAAGCGCTTTCATAATTGAGTCAAAATCTGAGGGTGGGCCGGGGCGGAGTCAATTCGCTTTCCTGACTGTTGCTTGCGGGGAGTAAATAATTGTCACAAACTCACATCGCCAGATTGATGACCGAACCGATCCCCAAATTGAGCACTTTGTTGTGGCGCGGCGCGAAACGCCGCTGTCCGCATTGTGGCGTCGGCGATGTTTATGTCGGCTGGCTGAAACTGCACGTGCGTTGTCCAAAATGCGATTTCAAGTATCTCGCAGATGAAGGCGATCTCTGGGCATATCTGGTTTTGATCGATCGCGCCGTGTTTTTGTTTCCGCTCGTGGTGTTGATTTATTTCAGACTGAACAATCCTGCTACGCTTTGGTTTTATTTTTCGTCCGGCTTTGTTTTCTTCACCTTGATCTACACGCTGCCACACCGCAATGCGATGGGGCTGGGGCTGGATTATTGGATGCGGCGGAAATGCGGTGATCTGGCCGAGCCACCTGAAAGCTCCAAGAACGCTCCTGATTCCAAATGAGTGCCGCGCCCACTTCTGGAAAAGCAACCCGCCTCCGGTTGCGTGTGACGGCAACAGCAGAAAACTATCTGCGTGCCCGTCATCCGTGGATTTATTCCGACAGCGTGCGTGAACAAAATCGCGACGGTAAGGCTGGCGAACTGGCTGTCATCTTCGACCGCAATGACAAGTTTCTCGCCGTCGGTTTCTTTGATCCGCAATCGCCCATCCGCGTGCGCGTGTTGCATGTTGGCAAACCGTTGACGGTTGATGCGGAATTTTGGCGCGGGCGACTTGATGCTGCGCTTCGTCGTCGCGAGGGATTGTTTGATGAGAAAACCACTGGCTATCGCGTCATCAATGGCGAGAGCGATGGCTGGCCGGGTCTGGTGCTGGATCGCTACGACACGACGTTGGTGATGAAGATTTACACGGCGGCGTGGCTGGAGCGCATCGAAGAGATCAGCGAGTTGCTGAAACAACGGCTTGATCCCGAAACAATTCTGCTGCGAGCTAGTCGGAATCTTGGTTTGCCGAATGAAACCAAATTGTTGTTCGCGAAGAATCCCGACGCGACAACGGAAGCTCCGGTGGTTTTTCGTGAGAACGATATCCGCTTTGAGGCCGATGTCTGGCGCGGGCAGAAGACGGGTTTCTTTCTCGACCAACGTGAGAACCGTCGCATCGTGGAGACACTGGCGCAGGGCAGGGTGGTGTTGAATGCGTTCAGTTTTTCCGGTGGCTTCTCGCTTTATGCGGCGCGCGGTGGGGCGAAGTCTGTGACTGATCTGGACATCAGCGCGCACGCGCTGGCCTCGGCACAGCGTAACTTCGTGCTCAACTCAAGCGATGCGGCAATTGCAAGTTGTCGCCACGAGCCGATCCAGGCGGATGTCTTCGAGTGGCTCGCGGGAAATGCAGCGCGCAAATTTGATCTCATCGTGCTGGATCCGCCGTCGTTGGCGAAACGCGAAACCGAACGTGCGGGAGCGATCCGCGCTTATGGCAAACTGGTCGAGTCCGGCATCGCGCATCTTAACGCGGGCGGAATCCTCGTGGCGTGTTCGTGTTCGGCGCATGTGAGCGCGGAGGAATTTTTTTGCGCAGTGCGCCAATTCGCGACAAAGTCAGGGCGAAAGTTCATCGAAATGCAGACGACGCACCACGCGCCAGATCATCACGCGAGCTTCAAGGAAGCGAATTACTTGAAGGGGATTTATCTGAAGATGTGAAGCTTGGCTTTTGGCCGCGCGTGATTCTTGGTGGTCAACCGCAGCCGATTTGGTTTAATCCACTCATGGAACTCATCATTCAACGCGACAAGGAAGCAGCAGCGTTGCTCGCGGCCCGGATCGTTGCGAACGAAGTGCGCACAAATCCCTGCGCCGTCCTTGGTCTTGCCACGGGCAGCACCATGGAGGCGGTTTATCGCCACCTCGTACGGATGCATCGCGAGCAGAAGCTGGATTTTTCCAAGTGCAGCACGTTCAACCTCGATGAATACGTCGGTCTTGCCATGACGAACTCCAATTCCTACCGCTATTTCATGAACAAGCACCTGTTCATGCAGGTGAACATCAAGTTGGAGAACACGCATCTGCCGGACGGACGCGCGGCTGATCTCGGCGCAGAGTGTCGCAACTACGAAGCATCGATCACGAAGGCAGGCGGAATTGATCTGCAACTGCTCGGCATCGGCAAGTCCGGCCATATCGGATTCAACGAACCGCTCTCCGCTCTCCGCTCTCGCACGCGTGAAAAGGCACTTACGCCCACGACCATCAAACAGAATGCGCCGTTATTCGGCGGTGAGGACAAGATGCCGCGTCGTGCGATCACGATGGGCGTCGGTACGATTCTCGATGCGAAACGTTGTCTGCTGCTTGCCACGGGTGAGGAAAAAGCTGGCATCATCGCTCAGGCGGTCGAAGGTCCGATCACGAGCATGGTCACGGCCAGCGCGTTGCAACTGCATCAGCGCGCCACGGTGATCGTGGATGAAGCGGCTGCAACCCAACTCAAGGAACGCGAGTATTACCGCTGGATTTTCGCCAACGAACCGGAGTGGCACGAATATCGGTGATCAAATAGCGGTACGGTGTTGAACAAGGAACAGCCGACTCAAAACGCCACGCCTTGACGATCCAGCGCGTAAGTCATTTCACCCGGATCAAACCGCTTGTGAGTTTTCACATGACCGTCTGCAAAGAGAATGTTCACTGAACCTTGATGCGCCGGTGACGTGAACGCGAACAGCGTGTCCTGCGAATAATTATCCGGGTCGGCGTCCAGCGGATCGAACGGCCAGTTGGCATCACCGGACAAAATATACTGACTCGTGGGCGCGATGGCCGTGAGCTTCAGATCGCCGGGCGCACTTGTGGTCACGAACACGGCGCGGTTGCCGAGAAAATAACTGTAAGGCGACTTCGCGTAATGCTGGCTCATCGAAGGGCAACGCAGGATGTTCGTGGTCTGATAATAATCCACCAGCGGACGCGACCAAGGCGCAGGATTCACATTGGTCCACGGCACGCTACCGTGCGCGGCGGGCAAAAGATTGTTGGCATCGTCACCGTACATCTGCATGGCCACGCCGAGTTGACGGAGTTGATTGGCGCATTGCGTCGTCAGCGCGCGCGCCTTGGCCTTACCCAACGCGGGCAACAACATGCTCGCCAGAATCGCGATGATGGCGATGACCACCAACAGTTCGATCAACGTGAAACCTGCTCTGTTAATTTTGACTTTCATACGACCACAAGTGCCGACGCCCACATATCCAAGCTATTCAAGACAGAGTCGGTGACTAATCACATAATCATGTAACAACGGGAGTAAAGAGGCGCGAACACTTCGTTTTGAAAATGATTTTTGGGTGCTGTCGCCTACTCACGTTGACTACTTTACGCGAAGGGTTTTATTTCAGAAATCCATGTTCATCCGTCCACATCCGTGGATAATTTCCCACGTGAAACTGTTCTACACCGGCCCGGTCATCAATACGGAGATGCTCGTAGTGATGTTGGAAAAACATGGCATTGTCGCCACGCAGGAATTCGTGGACGCTGACGCGCCGGATGATGGCGACTTGAACCGTCTGGCAAAAGTGTTGGTGACGGAAGCAGATTATCCTCGCGCGCACCAGTTGTTCTACACGGAACGCGAGGATGAGTTGTAATCCAAACCGGATTGCCACAAAAAGGCACAAGAGGCACAAAAGTTGGGAACAGGGAAGCGCGTGACGACCGCTGCCCACTAAATTAGTGCCGCGCCTGCCGACGAGATTTCAATCTCACTCCTTTGTGCCTTCTGCGCCTCTTTGTGGCAAAAAAGCTAACCGCCGAGCGTCGTCGGATCGGCCACATCGCCCTTGTTGAAATCCACGTAATGCTCCGTGAGATCGGCGGCATACATCACCGCGCCCGCTTTGCCGAGATTCAGATTGATGTGCAGTTCAAATTCCTTCGGCGATGCGGCGAGACAAAGCTGTTTGTAAGTCGCCTTCGTCGGCTGCCCCCGCTTCAAACTCCAGAGAACTTTCTTCGAGTTTGTCGCCGCGTATCCGATGTCCACCTTCTCCTCCACAACTGTCGCCGCGCTATAACCGATGGCGTCAATGATGCGTCCCCAATTCGGATCGCCACCGTGCCAGCTTGTTTTCACCAGCGCACTGTTTGCCACCGCGCGTGCCGCAGCATCCGCATCTTGAATCGTCTTCGCACCATTCACCCGCACCGTCACGACGCGATGCACGCCCTCGCCATCACGCACGATCATTTTTGCGAGCTCGAGACAAACGTGATTGAGTGCGGCTTGAAAGCTTCCGACTTCCGACTTCTGGCTTCTGACCTCTGCATTTCCCGCCAACCCATTCGCCAGCACCAACACCGTGTCGTTCGTACTCATGTCACCATCCACGGTGATGCGATTAAAGCTATGTGCCACCGCTTCCTGCAATGATGCCTGCAAAGTCTTCGCATCAATCGCCGCGTCCGTCGTGATGAAACACAGCATCGTGGCGTGCAATCCGCCGTGCGGCAACGCCGCTGGTCGCGCACCCGTCGCAGACATTCCCGGCTGGATCATGCCCGCGCCTTTGCAGATGCCACCGATGCGAACTTTTTTTCCCCTGAGCAAGAACTCCACCGCGATCTGCTTTGGCTTCGTGTCGCTCGTCATGATGGCTTCGGCGGCTTCCTCGGCCTGCTTTGGAGCATTGCCGAGGATTTGCAACGCGTGAAGAATCCCAGACTTCACGTTCGCCATCGGCATCGTGACGCCGATACGACCCGTGCTGCCGACGAGAACTTGTTTCTCTGGCAAGCGTAGTTCCTCCGCCAACACCGCAGTCATCTCGCGCGCGTCCTTCATACCTTGCTTGCCGGTGCAAGCGTTGGCGTTGCCAGAATTCACGACGATGGCCTGCGCCCTG
Organism: Verrucomicrobiota bacterium; assembly: GCA_031423875.1. GTDB lineage: Bacteria > Verrucomicrobiota > Verrucomicrobiia > Limisphaerales > JADLHS01 > JADLHS01. The sequence goes on from JANPGI010000102.1 coordinate 5,335, forward strand.
CCCTTCTTGACGCGCTCGACACAAATCTTCACGGGCGCAGCACAAACTTGGTTCGTCGTGAACATGCCTGCGACGGTCGCGGGCACTTCGGATACGATGAGGGCGAGGTCGAGCTTCTTGCCCTTCTGCGAACCTTTGCCCGTGCCGAGACGTTTGATGTCACAGAACACGCCGCTGGCGAAAAAACCTTGTGGCGCGACGATGGAACCTTCAACGAGTTTTAGTTTTTGCTTCATGCGAAAAATCGGGGAGAGATTGCCACCACGCGCCAGCGCTGCAATCCAAATTCTTGGCCAAGCATGGAGGCGTCCATCGTCCCGCTGTTTTCCGCGCTTGCCTAAATCGGACGCGCTCGTTAGTTGTGAGCCGCGCAATCGCTCATCAACCCCATCTCATCATGTATAAAATCATCGGAGCAGACGGAAAAGAATACGGGCCGGTCAGCGCAGAGCAGTTGCGCCAGTGGTTGAACGAGGGGCGCGTAAATCCACAGACACGGGTTATTCCTGAGGCGGGCGGAAACTGGTCGCCCCTTTCGACTTATCCTGAACTGAGTCCATCCCTTGGAGTGCCACCGATGCCGCCGCCTAGACCGTCAGATCGCGCTTCCAACAAGATCGCCGCCGGCGTCTGTGGGATTTTGCTGGGATACTTTGGTGTGCACAAATTCATCCTTGGCTATACGGGCGCAGGATTGATCATGCTGCTGGTTAGTGTGCTGGGTGGCATTCTGACATGTGGGATAAGCACGTTTGTGATAGCAGTAATCGGATTGATTGAGGGAATTATTTACCTAACCAAGTCCGACGAAGAGTTTGTGCGACTCTACGTGGACGGACGCAAAGAATGGTTTTGATCGTCGTGGTAGAACAACAACCTGGAATTTATGTATAAAATCATCGGAGCAGACGGAAAAGAATACGGGCCGGTCAGCGCAGAACAATTGCGCCAGTGGTTGACCGAAGGCCGCGTGAATCAACAGACCCGCGTGTTGGCTGAGGGCAGCACGGACTGGAAAGCATTTGGCGAAGTGGCCGAGTTGAACCCCACCACGCCGCCTGCCGCGCCACCGCTGTCATCCATCAAGTTTTCGCCGATCAACTCAGATCAATCGGCGGCACGCGAAGCTGTTCGAGGTCCGGCGATTTTCATTCTGGTGTTGTCCATCCTCAACATCCTCACTGCGGTGATCAGTTGCCTCTGGCTTGCCTACGAAAGTCAGTTCATGACTGCGTTGGGGTTGCCGGAACAGACGGATCAATTCCAGACCAAGATAAAAGTATTCTTCAGCGTGCCCGCAACGGTCATTGGTTTCTTCCTCGCCGTGGCGTGTTTGATCGGGTCGCTGCGCATGATGAAACTGCAATCGCATGGCTTCGCCATCGCCACGGCGATCATGATGCTGATCCCGTGCAGCAACTGCTGCTGTTTCTTGAATATCGCCGCAGGCATCTGGGCGCTCGTCGTTCTTCAGAAGCCTGAAGTGAAATCTTCCTTCGAGTAAGTCATGCCCGCCGCAAACACAAATCTGCTACAGCCGCCGGTGATCTCTGCGCCTGACTCCACCGGGATGCGATGGGGCTGGTTGTTGGGCGCGATGGGGCTCGGGGGATTAGTGATCCTGTATTTCTTCAATCCAGTCGAACACGCGTTTTATCCCGCGTGCCAGTTCTACAAGCTGACGCATCTTCACTGCCCTGGTTGCGGCTCGCTGCGAGCGATGCATCACCTCACCCACGGACACGTCACGGACGCGTTTCTTTCCAATCCACTGCTCATCGTCTCCATTCCGATGTTGGCGTGGTTAGGCATCTCCAAGTTACGCAACCGTTCCGCCAGCGTGTTGATGATTCAACCTGCCGCCGCGTGGACAATTCTCGTCATCGTCAGCGTGTTCGGCATTTTGCGAAACCTCCCGTTCCCTGCGTTCGCGTGGATGTCGCCGTAGCAGATTTATCATGTTCTCATTCATCAAGCCGCTCACGCCCGCCTCCGCCCGCAACGCCGCCCTAGTCAACCAACTCGCCACGCCCGGCCTCGGTACGCTCATGCTCGGTAAGTTCGCGCTCGGTTTTTCTCAGCTTGCGCTTGCCTGCGCTGGATTTCTTTTCGTGGTCGTCTGGTTTGTGGTGGTTATGGTCCAGTATTACGGCCTTTCAGATAACCCAGAGGTCAAACCCGTCGGCTGGATCGGTATCGTCGGCGCGATCCTCTTCGTCGTCTCGTGGTGTTGGTCGCTCATCACGAGCATCGGATTCATTCGCGCGGCCAATCGCATGGCACGAAGCGAACTCGCCATTCCGCCCCGGATTTCATCGTGACCGCGACTCGCTTTTCTGGCATTCAATCCGTGTGGATAAACTAACCGCCGCCCAGATCAAGACCGCGCTCGCTTCCGTGCCCGATTGGCAGAAGCGCGACAAAACCATCACACGCACGTTTGTCTTCAAAGATTTCCCGGCGGCCATCAAGTTCGTCAACGCCGTCGCCAAGCTCGCCGAAAAAGCGTGGCATCATCCGGACATTGATATCCGCTGGAACAAAGTCACGCTCACCTTGACCACGCACGACGCTGGTGGTCTGACGGAAAAAGATTTCAAGCTCGCTCGAAAGTTCAACCAGCTCTAATTCACGCACCACGCCCAATGCAAGACGCACGTTCACTGTTCAAAAAGCATTTCAATCAGACGCCCACGCACGTCATCCAAGCGCCGGGTCGTCTCGAAGTTCTTGGTAATCACACCGATTACAACAACGGACTCGTCATGGCTGTGGCCGTGGACAAATACATCCATATCGCTGCATCGCCACGCACGGACGGAAAGGTGGAGCTGGTCTCCACCGCATTCGCCACGCCGGAGATATTTTCTGTCAGCGACATCAAACCCAATCCCGCCGCGAGCTGGGCGAATTATGTGAAGGGCGTGTTGGTGCAGTTGAAGAAACGCGGCGTGCAGATCAGCGGGTTCAACGCCGCCATCCACAGCACGCTGCCGATGGGT
>JANPGI010000103.1:0-1623 GCA_031423875.1 Verrucomicrobiota bacterium
GATCCGCCGCGTCACCTCATGTTGTTCAATCCGCAAAACCTACATGCGGCTGCGGAGAAGCAGGGCTTCGTGGTGCAACGATTGGATTCTACGATCCGCTCGGCATGGGTGTATGGGACGTTGAGCCGTTTGATCCAGAAAACAGGTCGCGCGGAAATGTCTGAACTCGGCAAACCCGCGAGTTTAATAAATGGCGTGATTTTCCAACTGCGCGAGCGCGTGCTGCGCTGGTTCAAACGCGACGCAGGCGATGAGTTGCTGTTGATCGCGACGAAACGGTGATTGAGAACAGTTTGCCGCGTTCTCACGAACGCAGCCACAGAACACGAAGGGCGAATGGAGAAATCCGTTCGCCTTTTTCATTTTCCGCTCCATCTCGCAAGCCCGGACTTGAACAACCGCCCCGGCCCTGCAACTCTTGCGCTCACCAACCTATGAGATTCAACCCCATCAACATCGTCGCTGCCGTCGTCCTGAGTTTTCACGTCTCCAACGCCACGGCACAGGACAAGGACGCGACCTCCGCACCGCCCACACATCGCTACAGCTTCAACGCCGACGCGAAGGACTCCGTCGGTCACGCGGATGGCACGTTGGAGGGTGCTGCCGCCATTCGCGACGGGCAGGTTCACCTCAACGGCACACGCGGCACCTACGTGAATCTTCCGGGCGGACTCATCGCCGGTTACAGCGCGGTCACGTTTGAATTCTGGACGACCCTTGGCACGAACAAAAACTGGCCGCGCGTGTTCGATCAAGGTTCGACCAATGGCAACCTAGTCGGATACGACCTGTATTTCTGCCCCCGCAGCGGCGCGAAGGATTTTCGCCTCACCATAATGGACCCGCATCCGACCGAGCGGGTCGTCACCGTTCCGGGCAATCTCGACAACCAGACCAATCTGCATGTGGCGTGCGTTCTGGATTCGGCCACCGGTTTCATGGGCATCTACACCAACGGCCTGCTCGCCAGATCGCGCAAAGACCTCGTCTCCCTTTCCAGCGTGGACACGAACTACTTTTTCCTCGGCAAGTCACTCTTCGCGAACGATGCCTGGCTGAACGGTTCCATTGATGAATTCCGCATCTACAACAAAGCCCTGAGCGCGACGGCGATTGCGAACAATCACAGCAACGGCCCGAACGCAAAGTTCCCAGCCCGCTGAATCCGCCGCACGAGCCGCGCCTCCGCACCCTCTCCGCCTCGAACGGGGAGAGGGCCGGGGTGAGGTGTCGAATGTGTTTTGATCTTCACCAAGGTGTGTTCCCAGATGCGCAACACCCGCCAACCGCTGCGCCGCAACGTCCGCGTCACCAGTGCATCGCGTTTCTTGTTCGCGGATAACTTGCGATGCCAGAAAACGCGGTTGTTCTTCGGCTGTGTGGCGTGCTTGGGACAACAGTGCCAGAAGCACCCATCCACGAACACCGCGAGCCGCGCCTGCCTGAAGACAAAATCCACCTTCACTCGTAGCAGCCGACGTGAGTCGGCTCTGACCAAATTTCGTGCGCTGATCTTTGTCAGCCGCCTTGAAGAATAAGCCAACTGACGTTGGCTGCTACGAACAATAAGTGTCTGCTGCCTTCGCCAGCCTGTGATGCGATGGCGGCGCAACAATTTCG
>JANPGI010000104.1:0-5085 GCA_031423875.1 Verrucomicrobiota bacterium
GCCGACGCGCAAGTCATCGTCATCAAACCGCCCATCGTCGTGCGGGAACTGGCTGACGCGCTCAAGCAAAAGCCGTTCAAGATCATCTCGGACCTGATGGAAGCTGGAGTTTTCGCCAACGTGAATCAGGCGATTGATGAAAAATTCGCGGTCCAGATTTGTGCGAAGTATGGCGTGAAGTTCGAAGTTGAGAAACGCGCCAAGGGCGAAGGTCAGGTTCACGCCGTCGTCAAAAAGATCGAGGTGGACATTGAGGACAAGCCAGAAACTCTCAAGCCGCGCCCGCCCGTCGTCACGATCATGGGTCACGTTGACCACGGCAAGACCTCCCTGCTCGACGTCATCCGCAAGGCCAACGTCGCTGATGGTGAAGCGGGCGGCATCACGCAGCACATCGGTGCATACACCATTTCCTTCCCGCATCCTGAACGGAAGAAAGACATCCAACAGATCACATTCCTCGACACGCCCGGTCATGCGGCGTTCAGTTCCATGCGCGCGCGCGGAGCGAACGTCACCGATCTCGTCGTCCTCGTCGTCGCTGCGAATGACGGTGTGATGCCGCAGACCATCGAGGCGTTGAATCATGCCAAGGCCGCGAAAGTCCCGATCCTCGTCGCCGTCAACAAGTGCGATCATCCGAACGCGAACCCCATGAAAGCGCGTCAGCAGTTGCAGGAAAAAGGTCTCGCGCCCGACGATTGGGGTGGCGACACGATCTTTGTGGATTGTTCCGCGCTCACCAAAGTCGGCGTGGATAAATTGCTCGAAATGATTTTGCTCCAGGCTGACTTGCTGGAGTTGAAGGCGAATCCTGATCGCAACGCCAAAGGCAACGTCATCGAATCCGGCATCGAACCCGGCGGCCCGATGGCGACGGTGCTGGTTCGCAAAGGCACGTTGCGCCTCGGCGACGTCATTATCTGCGGTGAGTTCTACGGCAAAGCCCGTGCCCTCATCAACGAAGAAGGCAAACGCCTCAAGGAAGCCACGCCTTCTGTCGCGGTGAAAGTTCTCGGACTGAACGGCGTGCCGGATGCCGGGGCGGAATTCACCGTGGCCGAAGACGAACGCGCCGCCCGCGATCTTGCCGACGAACGCCGCATGGCAGATCGTGCGGAATCGCTCGAATCCAAGTCCAAGGTCACGCTCGAAAATCTTTTCGCCACGCTACATTCGCAGCAGGGCAAGACGCTCAAGGTCGTTGTCAAAGCTGACACTCAAGGTTCGGTCGAAGCCATCGTGGACGCGCTTGCGAAGATTGAGACGGATAAGGTCAACTTGGAAGTCATCCACAGCGATGTCGGTGCAGTCACTGAAAACGACGTCGCGCTCGCGTCCGCATCGCAGGGAATCATTCTCGGATTCCACACACGCGTGGACAGCACCGCCGCGCAAAAAGCGAAGCACGCCAACGTGCAGATCAAACTTTACTCGATCATCTATGAGTTGATTGATGACGTGAAGGCAGGCATGACCGGACTGCTTGATCCGTTGAGCAAGGAAGTCATCGTCGGCTCGGCGGAAGTGCGCCAGGTGTTTGAACTCTCGAAGGGCATGCCCGTCGGCGGTTCGATGGTCACCCTCGGACGCATCGTGCGCGGCAAAGTCCGTGTGCGCCGCCGCAAGGATGTCATCTACGAAGGTGTCACCCAATCGCTGCGCCGTTTCCAGGACGAGGTCAACGAAGTGCGTGCTGGCATGGAGTGCGGCATCCGCATCGAAGGCTTCAGCGACATCGAGGTCGGCGACGTCATCGAGTGTTACACCATTGAGAAGGTTGCGGCGAAACTGTGAAAATGAGTTTGGGGTTTAGGCTCTAGGTTCTAGGGCAAACCCCAAGCCGCCAGACCCAAAACCCCAGACCCAGATACAAATTCCGATGCCTACTCTGCGTCAACAACGAGTCTGCGAGCTTCTCAAGCGTGCGATTGGCGAAGCCATTCGTCGTGAGTTCAACGTGAGCGACGTGGGATTGATCTCCGTCAATGACGTGGATTGTCCCGGCGATCTCAAAACCGCTGTCGTCTATGTCAGCATTTTGGGCAACGCCGATCAACAGAAGCGTGGTATCGCCAAACTGACCGATCACCGCGCCCGCATCCAAGAACTCGTGGCCAAATCAGTCGTCTTGAAATACACGCCTGTGCTCAGGTTTGCCGTGGATGATTCGCTTGGACGTGGCAACCGTGTCATGGCGATTCTCGATGAGTTGGAAAAGATACCTCCGCTCCCGTCACTGGAAAAGCCGGAGGAAGATTAAGCAGCAGCCTTCTGATGAAAGCGCGCTCGCAAATCCTTGATCGTATCCTCGACGCCATACGCGAAGCGAAGACCATCTGTGTCGTCGGTCACGTCCGGCCCGACGGCGACTGCATCGGATCCCAGCTTGGCCTCACACTTGCGCTCCGCGCCGAAGGCAAGAAGGTCGTGTGTTGGAATCAAGATTCGCTCCCGCAAAAATATCGTTTCCTCGATCCTGAACGCGACGTTGAAAAACCCAAGTCCGGCGAGGAGTTTGATCTCGTTATCGCCACGGATTGCGCCAGCTTCGAGCGTCTCGGCAAAGTTGGCGAATTTATCACCAGACGGAAGCTCCTCATCAACATTGACCATCATGAGAGCAACACGCGCTACGGCGACGTGAACTGGATATCTCCGCGCGAACCCTCCACCGGCGAACTCATCCATCGCCTGCTCAAGACCGCGCGCTGGCCCATCACCAAGCAGATCGCCGATTGTCTTTTCACCGCCGTCAGCACGGACACGGGATCGTTCCAATATCCCAGCACACGTCCCGGCACATTCCATGTCGGCGCAGAACTCGTTACACGCGGCGCGAACTTGGCGAAGATTTGCGACGAGGTTTATCAGTCCTTCCCGCTGTCCCGCGCTCGTCTGCTCAAACATATTTACAGCAAATTCAAGCTCACGCACAACGACCGCATCGCGTACTTCTGGCTCAAAAAGGCCGACCTCTCTCGTACTGGGGCGGAGACAAACGACACCGAAGGTTTGATAGATCACATCCGCGCCATCGAGCCCGTCATCGTGGCGTGTGTCTTTGAGGAGGTTGAACCCGAACTCACGCGCATCAGCCTCCGCTCAAAAAGCAAGGACGTGAACGTGAGCGACATCGCCGGACTCTTCGGCGGCGGTGGACACACCGCTGCTGCGGGCGCGAGAATTGCCGGACGTCCCATGTCCATCCAGCGCCGCGTCGTAGCGGCAATCAAGAAGGCCATCAACGCATCGAGGCGATAAGGGAGGATTTCGTGTCCACTCTGCGACGCTCAATCTTTCAGCCAAATGGAAAGCCCCGGATCAATTGGGACAGTTATGAGTGAAATCCGAGATCTGTTACCTGCATTATTTTCAATCCGGTTTGCAGATGAGTCGCGCTGACTTGGTCGGTGCGTCTGTTAGCCTGCGCGTCATGAAACCGTCCGGCGTCATCGTCAAAACCTTTTCCATCCGCGCGTGGCTTGTTTTGCTGCTATGCCCACTGCTGCTGGTTGGGTGCAAGAGTGTTTGTTGTCCCGAGGTGGTCGCTAAGAAGCCCTCCATCAAAATCACCGAAGTCGTCGTAGCGCAGGATGGGAGCGGGAAATTCACCAACGTGCAGGACGCAATCATGTCTGTACCGATGGGCTTCGCGACGAATCCGGTAGTCATCCGCATCAAGCCCGGCACTTACAAGGAACAGATTTATATTCAGCGCGAAAAGCGATTCTTCCATCTCATCGGCGAGGACGCGGAGAAAACCATTCTCACGTTTGACCTGAACGCGAACATCGTCGGGCCAGCGGGCAAACCCATCGGGACGTTCCGCACGCCGTCTGTTTATATTGATGCGGAGGATTTCACGGCGGAGAACATCACGTTCGAGAATTCCGCCGGGCCGGTCGGTCAGGCGTTGGCGATCCGCATTGATGGAGACCGCGCGGTGTTCCGCAATTGTCGCTTCCTTGGCTGGCAGGACACGATTCTGGCGAATCGCGGGCGGCATTACTTCGAGAATTGTTACATCGCGGGTCATGTGGATTTCATCTTCGGCGGCGCGACGTGTTTCTTCGAGCGGTGCAAGATTCATTGCTTGAAGGACGGTTACATCACGGCGGCATCCACGCCGGACACGAATCGTTATGGCTATGTGTTCAACAACTGCGAGATCACAGGTGCGCCGGGCGCGAAGACGTTTCTTGGCAGACCGTGGCGGGATTTCGCGGCGACAGTGTTTCTGAACACGAAGATGACCGAAGTCGTCCGACCTGCTGGTTGGAATAATTGGGGCAAGGTGGAGAAGGAGAAAACGACGCGTTACGCCGAGTTCGGCAGCACGGGCGAAGGCGCGAATCCCGAACAGCGCATGAAGTGGGCGAAAGCGTTGACGGCTGAAGAAGCGCGGGAATTTTCCGTGGGAAATGTTTTGCGCGGGAACGACAACTGGAATCCGTTGGTGCAGGGAAAGTATTAATGAACATGAAGACAACTTTGAAACTCACATCGTCAATCGCACTTATCGCCACATGCTGTGCCATCGCGTCAGCCAACGGCGCAACTTTCAACGTGCGTGAACTCGGCGCCAAGGGTGATGGCAAGACGTTTGACACGGACGCGATCCAGAAGGCACTCGATGATTGCAGCAAAGCGGGCGGCGGCACGGTGTTGTTGCCCAAAGGAATTTATCTCAGCAAGCCGCTGACGATCCGCACGAAGACGTTTTTGCTGATTGATGAATGTGCGACGTTGCTGGCGTCCACGAACCAGAATGATTTTCTAAAAGTGCCGGGCGATTGGTTGCAGGCCAAGAGCAATGGAGATTTTGTTCCATTCATCAGCGGTAAAGACATGGAGAATGTGACGATAGGCGGCAAGGGAACGATTGAAGGTAGCGGCGCGGTCTGGTGGGAGGCTGCCGAGGAAGCGCGCAAGAAGGTTTCGGGTTTCACGTTGCCGAGGCCGAATCTGATCGTATTGACGCGCGTGAAGAATCTGACCGTGCGCGATGTGACGATCCAGAATGCGCCGAAGTTTCATCTCGTGCCGACGGAGTGCGATGATGTGTTGATCACGAACGTCACA
>JANPGI010000105.1:0-51727 GCA_031423875.1 Verrucomicrobiota bacterium
CGCGCCGAGTGTTTTCAGCAGAGCGACATTGCCGCTGCGTTTGTGGCCGAAGACGAAATCTGTGCCGACGCAGATGCTTTGGATGCCGCCGAGATCGCGCGCGAGGCTGCGGATGAATAACTCGCCACTCTGCTGGCTGAAGTCTTCATCGAAGCGGATCACGAGCAACGCGTCTGCGCCGAGGGATTCGATGGCGCGAACTTTTTGTGGCTGCGAATAGATGAGAGGCGGGACGCGATCCGGTGCGACGATGGCACTGGGATGTTGGTCAAATGTGACGACGACGGCGAGGGCGTTGTGTTGTCTCGCATCGGCGATGGTCTGGCGGATGATCTGTTGATGGCCGAGGTGGACGCCGTCGAACACGCCGATGGCGAGGCAGGATTTACGACCGCGAGTGTCGAGTTGGTTGGCTTGTTCGATGAGGTTCATGCCACCGCAAGTTTCAGATACGGAATCACGCGCTTCTCCAGTTCTGCACCAGAAAGATTCATGACCGCGTCGAGTGTTATTGCATCGGTGACATCGAACTTACCAGAGACAGCGCGCCGCAGCGTAGTGAGGTGTGCGCCGCAGCCGAGCTTGTTGCCGAGATCGTGTGCGACGCTGCGGATGTACGTGCCCTTGGTGCAGGCGAGTTTGAATTTGGCGAGTGGCTCGGTGTAGTCGGTGAAGCGGAAGTTGTAGATGTGGATGAGGCGCGGCTCGCGTACCACCTCGATGCCTTGGCGTGCGAGTTTGTAGAGCGGCACGCCGTTTTTCTTGATGGCGGAAACCATCGGAGGAATTTGCATCTGATCGCCGATGAAGGTGGCGGCGTCTTCATTGAGTTGATCGAGCGTCATCGGCGGGACGGGCAAGGAGCCAGTGAGTTCGCCGTCGGAATCATAGCTGTCCGTGGCTTCACCGAACTTCATCGTGCCTTCGTAAACTTTGTCGTCGCCCATCAAGCGTTCGGAGAGTTTCGTACCGCGACCGAGGACGATGATGAGCAGTCCAGTGGCGTTGGGATCGAGCGTGCCGCAATGGCCGACTTTCTTGATGCCGAACCTGCGACGTATGGCGTCCACGACATCGTGCGAGGTCGGGCCGCTGGGTTTATCAATCAGGATTGCGCCATCAAGCGCGGTAAAATCTTGCATCGTTGAAATGTGAAATGGTTGAAGGGAAACAATTCTCCCTGCCTCAAGGCGCGAGGAGTAGAAGTGTTTTGATGCGCGCGTTCAAGAAAAACACGCGGGCGGACGGCGGGCGGACGTAGCGAATGACGCAGTGATTACTTCGCGGTCCTGGCCGAGCGCACGCTCCAGTCGTAATAAAGATACTGGCGTGTGGCGGGTGATGCGCCGCTGTGGACGGGGAGCGCAGGGACGTAGCCTTGGTATGTTGCGCCAGCGATGCCGAGGCTGGTCAAGAGTTGTTGATCGCAGTCCGTCATGGCCCAACTTTCAGAGCGGTTGCGAATGGCGAGCGATTTTTGCGATTTCTCGTATTGGCGAGTGGGGTCGCGATCCGTAAGTGAGGCGTCTATTTGCGGGCGTCCGAAGGGATAAATCACACGGTCATTGCCAACGGGCGGATCATTAGTGACGGATCTCAGCGAGAAGTAACTGACTGGCACACTCAGCGGTGGTGCTGGGGTAACTTTTGGCAACACGCGATATTGGGCAGGACAGATCGCAACGATGGCCGTTCGAATGAGAAGCGGAGCGGGCGACGGATAGGAAAGGTAATTGGCGATGTAGGCGGCGAGCGACCCGTCATAGCCTTTAGGATCCTGCGGTGTTGATGCTCCGATTCTGTAAGTGAAAAACATCCCCGTCCAGCAGGGGCCGGGCAGAAAGTCGTTGTTATCCATCGAATACATCTCAATGGCGACGCCGATCTGTTTGAGGTTGCTGGTGCAGTTGATTTGAAACGCCTTGGCCTTCGCCTTGGCGAGCGCGGGCAGCAACATCGCTGCGAGGATCGCGATGATGGCGATGACGACGAGCAGTTCGATGAGGGTGAAGCCGGGGCGTCTGATTCTCATGGGTTTGGTTTCAGTTTGTTATATTGTGCCGAAAATTTATTGCCGCGCACGATAGAACCCTGCGTCGGCATTCGTAGCGGCATCATCCGTGAACGCCGATGTGCCGTTGGTGTTCATCAGATTGGTGATCTGCTGCCAGAGGGCGAGGTTTGTGGAGTAATCCACAGAGTAGGCATAACCCGGCTCGCCCGTGACGACGAGTGTCATGCGACCGTCCGGTAGCGGTGTGATGGATTGAACCCACATCGGCGCGAGCGGCAACACGGTGAGCGCAGCGTTGGAACTGACGGGCGAGCCCGCGCTGTTGGTGACGAGGACGGAATAATTTCCCGCATCGGCGAACTGCGCGTTGCTGCGGATGTAGGTGCTAGACGTGGCACTCGCGATTGGTGAGCCGTTGAATTGCCATTGATAGCCGGGGGTCGGCGTGCCGGTGGCGACGACGGTGAAGGTGACGTTCGAGCCGAGCTTCACGGTTTGAGATTGGGGCTGGGTGCTGATGGATGGCGGAACGTTGGTGATGGGCAGTGATGTGATTTGAACCGCGCCTGTCGCGCTTCCGCCGCTGGCGTCGCTGAGGGTGTAGGTGAAGCGGTCGCTGGCGCTGACTGAGTTCGAGTAGAAAATCGTGGTGGCGTTCGTGGTCAGTGTGATGCCGTTGGTGGTCGTGAGCGTGATGCCGCTGACGGAGAGCGTGTCGCTGTCCGCATCGGTATCGTTGGTGAGGAGGCTCGCGATGGGGATTTCCAAAACGTAAGTCGGCGCGTTGGTGGCGTTGTCGGTATTGGCGACGGGAGCGCGGTTCACGCGGATGGTGCCGTCGGTGGTGAGTCGCCCGAGATGCCAGTTCAATCCGGCGGAGTTTGTCGGGAGAATTGTGGAGGCAAAGGCGCCAGAATAAGAAGCTGCGCTAAAGTTCGTGAAGACTTCGCCGCCGACGAGTGCCGCGCCTGCGTTGGAAACAACGAGTGTGCCACCGTAATTCAACGTGCCGCTGGTGAGAGCGAGTTGATCAAACAGGGGTGTGCCACCGTTGCGATTGATGCGCGTGAAGTTTGTGCCGCTGAACACAGGCGCACTGCCGAGCGTGAGTTTGCCGATGGCGGATGCGGTGCCGGGGGCAATTGTGCCGGTGTTACTGACGGTGACTGTTCCCGCGATGGTGCCCGTGCCGCCGAGGAAGCCGCCGACGGTGATGTTGACGCTGCCTGTGCCTGTGCCGGAGTTGGTGGTGTTGTTGACGAGCAAACGTCCGGCAGTGACGGTTGTGCCGCCTGCGTAGGAATTCGCGGCGTTCAAACTCATCGTGCCGAACCCGGCTTTGGTGAGTGCGCCGTTGGTGATGGCGACATTCACGGACAAGTCCACTTCTGCCGTGCCGTCGCTGATGCCGAAGACGCGAGTTCCACCTGTGAGATCAATGAAACCCTGCGCGCCCGCGCCGCTGCCGTTGGCGATGACGGAGGCACTGTTGGTGAGCGGACTGAAACCCACGCTTCCGCCAACAGAAATTTTGGCGGGCGTTGTGCCGGGCATGAGTTTGATGGTGTTCAGCATGACTGTGCCGCCGTTGAGCGTGAAGGTTTGTGCGGCGTCCACTTGAAGCGTGTGGACACTAAAGACGGCGCTGCCGCTGAGTGTCACGGGTCCGGAGAATTGTGCGCCGTTGGTAGTGGAATCCGAGGACGGGGCAAAGAGCACCACGAGTGAACCGCCGGTGATGTTGAGTGTCTCGCGTTGGTAAAGTTTGCGGATGTTGTGACTGCCCGTGGAGAGCGTGACGGTGATGTTGGCGTTCGGGCGTTCGAGAATCACGGTGTCGTGCTGGCCGGAGGTTGTGCCTGAGCCTGCTGCGCCCGGAAGTCGTGGCGTGGGCATGGTCAACGTTCCCGCGCGCGCGACTTGTCCAGTGCCTGTGACAGGTGCGATGGGGGTCAATCCACTGTTCCAGTTGGTGAGCGTGCTCCAGTCACCGCTGGAGTTGTTCATCCAGACAGCGGGGATGAGTTGATCTTTTAGGAATTCAATTCCACCACGCACGACGTCAGCGTCGAGACTCACTCCGCCGCCGCCCCAACTCGGTAATGTGAGGGTGCTGGCATATTGCCAGAATGTCCACGGGTGTGTGGTGCCGTAATCGTCCCACGGGCCGTAGATGGCGGCGTAGGTGTCCTTCGGCTCGGCGTTTTGTACGTCAATGGAGTTGGGGTCAGCTTGGTTTGGCCAGCGCGCGCTCCACAACTGTGGGGCTGCTGGAGAAACCGGAGTGGGCGGATTGGGCGCGGGTTGAGCGAGTTGATTGCGCAGTGAGGCGGACGCTCCTCCAAGTATGAACTCAGCGTAGTTGCCATTGATGTAAATGGCGGGACGAATCCCCATCTGCTGGTAGATGCGATCAGAAAAATCTATGGAGAACTGCGCCATGTCATTGTCGGTGCGGATGCCATCGCCCGCTTCGAGATCGTGAACGGGAACGAGGTAGCCAGGGCGCATCCACGGGCCGGCCATCTGGATGAAATGATCGGCCTCGTCCGTGCCGGAGTTGGGGATGCCACCTGAATTGGTTGTGGTGGCAATGATGTCAGGCCGGGAGAAGTGATATGAACCGGCATACATCCCTGCGGCGGGAACGCGGTTGATGTTCTGGACGTAGTAGGGATCGTCGTAGCGTTGGGAGAGCGTGTTGGTGCCGAAATTGTTGTTCGGGTAATTCTGGTTATAGACGCCAGTGGTCCCGCCGCGACTTGAGCGCAGGATGATGAAGTGCCTGTTTTCGTTCGTGCGAACGTTGTTCCAAGTCGTCTGCGAGATGCTGCCCTGCCATGCCGAAATGTCGAGGCCGAGCAATCGGGTGACTTGTGCGCTGGCGGTGAACGCAGTCGCCAAGAAAAGTGCGACATGGATTCTGAGTAATGAATGGAGCAAGCGTTTCATGTGTTTCGTTTTGAACATAGCGCGTTCAGTCATCTCGGCCAACGGCATCTTTGTGTCATTCCAAAAAGAAACCGGGACGGTTCGCGTCCCGGTTTCCGTGAATCTCAAGCGGTTGGCATATCAGCGGCGAACGCGGAAGAACTGCGCGTTAGCCGCCGTGTTCGTGTAGGGGCTGCTGGTGGCGGTGTCCACGTAAGGGCCGGTCACGACGGAAGCGGCTTGCAGGATGCCGGGGCCTGTCCATGTGAGGATGCCGCCTGCGACTTCCGGCGTGATGAAGAGCCGCGGCGCGTAGTTCACGGCGAGGATGCCGTTGTTGGAATCCAGCGAGAAGATGCGGCCACCCGCTACGTCGAAGGCGACAGCCCCCGTGCCGTTGCCGTTGCCGTTGTTGCCCGCGTAGTATTCGCGATCAATCAACGCCGGGCCACCGCTCGCGGCCACATCATAAAGCGCGAGGTTTTGCGGGATTTGGCCGATGCCAATGCCAGCGATGAAGCTATTGACGTTGTCTGCGCCGATGGGGGAGACGCTGCCGGGCGGTGTAGTGAATGATGCGATGACTTCACCTGTGCCAGCCGTCGCGTCGTAACGGACGAGGCGGAGGTTGAATCCGGATGATTTGGCCCAGAAGGTATTCGTTGGGCCAAACGCGATGCCGAGACGAGAGAAGCCGTTGGCCTGCGCGTCGAGCGGGAGGTTGGTGACGGCGATGTTGACGAAGTTAAACGTCGAGCCGTCTGCGGTGTTGAACAAGGCGATGTTGGTGCCAGTGGCGCAACCCGCGATGATTTCGGTGTTCACGCCGGCGCCGCGAACAGCCAATGTGTCACCCACACGACCGATGCCGGGATTCGCGAGATAGGCGACTCCTTGGCCGCTGTTGTTGGTGGCGTCTGCCCAGCGATAGATGCTGAAGCTGTCGGACGCGCCGCTGAGGATGAGGTTGCAGGCATAAACCGCTCCGTCATCCGCCACGCCCACCATGTTGAGCGGGAAGAATCCGGGAGGCGTGCCAGCAAGCAGGAGGGAAATGTCTAACTCGCCGATATCCGCTCCGTTGGAAGCATTCAGCGTGTGGACGCCGTTGGTCGGCGCGCGGCTGATCACGACGAGGCGTTGGCTGATCGGGTCGTAGCCGATGCCGCGTTGGGTATCGCCAGAGGTGGTGAGGTAGTCGCGGCTACCGGCGGCGAGAGTCCAGGCTTGGGTGGCTACGGTGGAATGTCCGGCGGCGATGATGGAAACGGTGGTGACGCTGATGGTGATGCTGCCGTACAGGTTTGTCACGATGACGTTGTAAGTTCCCGCATCAGTGAGGTCTGCTGCTCCGAGCGACCAAGTGTTGCTGGTGGCGCCGGGAATCGGGGTGTTTGTGTTGAAATACCATTGGTAGGCGAGCGGGGATGAGCCGCTGGCGGAGACAGAAAGAGAGACGGGAGAATAGCCTTCAACATAGATGCCACCGCCGGAGGGCGCACCGCCGAGCAGTGGAGGTGTGTTGGTGATGAAGCCGGTGATTTTCGTGAGTTTAATTCCATTGTTGGGTTCGCTAAACACGACGTAGCCATTCCTGAAATCAACCAGTCCAAGGAGGTTTCCGTTGGCGATGTAGGGTTGAGCCAAGGGTTGGTTGAACACCACTGTGGCATTGGAGGCGGAGTTCAATTGCATGACTTTGCCATGATGCAGAATGGTGTTGGTCGTCGTGCCGTTTTGCGTCGCGACGGTGGCAATCAACTTCAATCCGTTCGTCTCAAAGTATTTCAGACCGTTGTTGGCGGCTTGATCCATGTTGAAGGTTGACGCGACTGCGGCGGTGAGTGTGACTGGATTGTAGGTGATGCGAAAGACGGTCTGCACGCCAGCCAGCCGACTGTAGAACGCATTGTTGGTTCCTTCAAACGTCACGCCGCCGCCGCCGCGGTTCACAGTGCCGGGATAGGTGATGGTGAGATTCGTGAACAACGTCGCTGTGGCATCTGTGGCTTTGAAGATGTTGAAGTTAGTGGAGAGGTTCGCTGCGGTGCCATTGCCAGCGACGATGATTTCAGTATCAAGTCCAGTACCTCGCAGGTCCATGTAGTCGCCTGCACGCCATTGGAAAGAGGTTCCAGCACCAGAATCATAGACGATGGTGGCTGCCGTGGTGAAGTCGCTGTCTGAAGGCCAGCGATAAATGAGGAAGCGGGATGCTGGGGCGCCTGAAAGGTTGCAAGCGTAAACGAAGCCATCGTCGGAGACACGGATTTGAGTAAGGTTCAATGTTCCTCCAGCAACACCTGTGGCATTTCCCTGACCGATGTAAGCTCCGGCACTTGCGCCGTTCAAAACCGTGAAGTGGTTGTTGCCGCCGTTTGTTCCGCCTGTTGTGCTGGCATACAAAACATTTCCGGTCAGCGGATTGATGGCAATTCCGCGGACGTTATTTCCGCCGTTGGGCAAATCGTTCGGCAGACCCGCGCCAGCATTGGTGCCTGCGCCGATGTCCCAAAGAGTTGAGAATGTGGGAACTTGTGCCTGCGTTATGGTGATGGCTGAAACGAGCAGTGCAACCGCCAGGAGCTTGGATTGTAATCCTGTTTTGCCGGAGCGAACTTGGGTATGTGGATTTGTTTTCATGGTGTGTCTTGAGTTTGTGTTTAGAGGAAGTTGAGTGGAAGTTTTGTGATTTTTTACGGTGCGACAGTTCCTTGAAGGCGCGTGTAGTCGCGCACGTTTCCGGCGGTGCTGGGGGGTGTGGTAAAATTCAACAGGTCGGCACTCTTCGAAAAAAGATAGTCACCGGACCACTTCCAGTATTCCGCATGACCGTCAGCGAAGGAGATGGTGCATCCGCGACCATGCCGTTTGCCGGGGGTATTCCAGTTGAACAATGCAGGCGCGGCACCTGTTCCCAACCCTGCGATGCCGAAGGCACCGTTGTCTATGCTGTACTCGTCTTCATCAAGAAAAACCGATGCTTGCGAGGCACTAGGGTTGTTGATGAGGCTTGTTTTATATGGAGTGCGCGGCGTGGTTAGACCGGGAGGAACAAAACCGTCAGATACATTGCAATCAACCCAATTGATCCAATTCATCCCAATGCTCATGGAATAACTCCGAACCCGGGGATAAGCTGACTTGGGTGCGCTGGGGCTAGTCTCACCTATCGTGGCGCGGTCAGCGGGGCATTTGTAAACGCCCATCGCGGTGTTGTATCTGAAGAGAGTTCCGTTTTTGATGTTGTTGGTTTGAACCAAGATGGAGTCCACCATCGCATTGCCTTTGATCCAAGAGCAGTCGGTTGAGCCAGTGCCGCTGGTCCAGTTGCGCACCAAGGACTCATTGAAATCGCCCGAATACATCGTCCAACAAAGCGTGAGCTGTTTGAGGTTGTTCAAGCATTGGGTCGTGTAGGCTTTTTCCTTGGCCTTGGCGAGCGCGGGCAGGAGCATCGCGGCAAGGATGGCGATGATGGCGATGACCACGAGCAACTCAATCAAAGTGAATCCATTCGAGCTATCACGCGCGGATCGATTTGTTCTGTCTGCGACGTTGATTCGGCTGCAACGAGGCGTTGACGAGAATGGGTTGAACACGGAGCTAAATAACCTCACAGCAAAAAGACTTTCAACGAAAAACACCTTCCAGACCATCTGCATTCCCAACATATCCATGTGACAACTTGGATTGTTTTGTGTTTCCAGGACGGCGTAATTATCCTGCGCTCATTGATGTGTTTGAGACGGACAAAGCCCACCCATCCAAAGCGCAGACTCCCGAGCCTGTTGCGGATCGCCTGTATTTTTGGGCTGTTGTCAGTCGCGCTCGCAAGCTCCGGATGGGCGGCCACTCCGGTTCGTTACGACATCCGGGTATGGCAAACAGACGAGGGGTTGCCTCAGAACTCCGTGAACGCCATCGCACAAACAAGCGATGGTTATCTCTGGGTCGGGACGCGTGAAGGGTTGGCGCGGTTTGATGGGCTTCATTTTACGCCAGTGGACGAAGCTGCGGCCCCGCACTTGAAAAACGCGTCCATCGCCGCGCTCTGTGTCAGCCGGGATGGGAGTTTGTGGATCGCCAGCGAAAGCAATGGCTTGACCCGCTTAAAGGACGGCAGCTTCACGCATTTTCTCAAGGCGGACGGTTTGCCGGACAACCAAATCCAATGCCTTTTAGAAAGCCGGGAGAGCGGGCTTTGGATCGGGGGAGAGACCGGACTTGGTCGTTTTAAGGACGGGCGTTTTACGCTCTACCCCGAGGGTGACCTGCTGCATAACAACTCCATCAAGGCGCTTCATGAAGATGCGCAGGGGATTCTGCGAGTGGCGACAGTGACGGGGTTGGTCAGTATCAATCATGACGGAGTGGCCAGCGCGGATAATTTCGGCATCGGGCCGGTGACGGGGATTTTCAAATCGGTGTGCGTGGATCAACTCGGACGCATCTGGTTGGGCACCACAGACGGGCTGATCTGTCTGGCCGATGGCAAACCAGGAAGCTATGCGGCGAACAAAACCGTGCCGGAAAAAATAACCACCGTGATCCATGAAGATCGGATCGGCCAACTCTGGGTCGGCACCTATGGCGGATTGACCCGGCGGATTGGCGGCGCCCTGGCGCAACAGTGGTGGTTGAACAAGGGCGGCGTGGATGATGTGGTCAACACCATTTACGAAGATCGCGAACAGAATCTGTGGGTCGGCGGTCGCGACGGATTGTATCGCCTCAGTACGGCGCGGTTTGTCAACGTGACGACGCAGGATGGATTGAATGGCAACAACGTCGTCTCGCTGTTGGAGGATCGGGAGGGTGCGATGTGGTTTGCCACCTGGGGCAACGGCGTCACGCGGTTCAAGGGTGGAAAGTCCACCTCCATCACCACGAGCAATGGCCTCTCGTATGACAAGGTTTTATCCTTGGGGGAAAGTCGAAATGGCAGTTTGTGGGTGGGCATGGATTTTGTCGGGGTGCTGAACCGGTTGCCAGCCACGTTATCCAATGACTTTCCTCGTCCGAGCGAGTTGTTCAATTCTGCGGTTCGCGTCATTCACGAGGACAAGACCGGGGCACTTTGGGTGGGCACGGGCAAAGGTTTGAACATCATCCTCAGCAACAAAGTGGTGGCCTACACCACCACAAACGGACTGGCGGGGTCGGACGTGACGGCGATCTGTGAGGATCTACAGAAACGGCTTTGGATCGGGACAGATGGCGGACTGAGCTGCTGGACAGGAAGTGGTTTCACCAATCTCACCACGGCGCAGGGCTTGTCGCACAACCGTATCAATGCAATTTACGCAGATGCGATGGGCGAGTTGTGGATCGCCACCCGAAGCGGCGGAGTGAACCGGCTCAAGGCGGGAAAAATCACGAACTACACGACCAAGCAGGGACTCTTCAACGACGATGTCTATGAGATTCTCGAAGATGCGTCCAGCCATCTGTGGATGAGTTGCCGGCGCGGAATTTTCCGGGTCAGTCGCAGTGAGTTTGATGATTTTGACCGTGGAAAAATCCAGCGGATCAACTGCATATCCTTCGGGCGAGAAGATGGTCTGGCCACCGAGCAATGCAATGGTGTGGCCAAGCCTGCCGGGTGGAAAAGTCGGGATGGTCGGCTGTGGTTTGCCACGATTCGCGGTGCAGTCGCCGTGGAACCAAACGTCCGGATCAACGATCAACCACCGCCAGTGGTCATCGGAAAGATTGTGGTGGATCAACAGGTTTTGAGGGCGAACGGAGTCGGACAACCGGACGCCGCCGTGTTGACGATTCCACCCGGGAGCGGGCGCATTGAGATTCATTACACAGCACTCAGCTTGCAGGCAGCGGAAAAAAACCGATTCAAGTATCAGTTGGAAGGGCTGGACGGTGACTGGGTAGAAGCAACGCATCAACGCATCGCGAACTACCCGAATGTGCCGCCGGGGAGGTATCTTTTCCGCGTCATCGCGTGTAACAACGACGGCGTCTGGAATGCGACAGGCGCGCAACTCGCCTTGCGTGTGTTGCCGCACTTCTGGCAGACGTTGTGGTTTCGGGCGGCACTGGTGGCAGTCTCCATCCTGTTGGTGGCGGCGTTCTATCGGACGCGTGTGGCGCGATTACGTGCGCTGGCTGATCTGCGCATACGCATCGCACAGGATTTGCACGACGACGTCGGATCTCGGCTCACCCGTGTGGCGATGGTCACGGAGCTTGCCGATCGCGAAATGCCTGCTGGCGGGCCAGGCAAATCGCACATCCAGAACATCTCGCGAACGGTGCGGGACATCACCCGTGCGATGGATGAAATCGTCTGGACGATCAACCCGCGCAACGACTCGCTCGAAAATCTGGCGAACTACATCTTCCACTACGCACAGGAATATTTCCAAGACACCGGCGTGCGTTGCCGCCTTGATCTTCCGCATGACTTGCCGGACCGCCGCGTCACCACGGGGGAGCGGCACAATCTGTTCATGGCGGTGAAAGAAGCGTTGAACAATGTCCTCAAGCACGCGGGAGCAACCGAGGTTCGCATCTCGCTGACTCATGTTCAAAAACGAATGATGATCGTCATCAGCGACAATGGGCGCGGCGTGAGCGTGGGGCTTGCCGACCCGACGGGTGTCGGGATGTTGAACATGAAACAACGACTCGCAACCATCGGCGGCGGATTTGATCTGGAAAGCAACCCCAGCACCGGCACCACCGTGACGATGCGCCTGCCCAGAAGATGGTCTGCATGAGTAGCGCGACCGAAATCTCACTTGTTTCAAGATTGTAATCCCGCCGCGTTTTGATTGCCTGTGTGCATGAGACAATCCAATCGAGGCATTTCGTGCAACCTGTTGGTGATTTCCGCCATCGCAACTTCGTTGGCATTTCTATTCACGGGTTGCAGCACTGTTCCCGTCACGGGCAGGTCGCAGTTGAATCTGATGTCGCCTGGACAGGAGATGCAATTGGGGCTGACGAGTTTCGAGGAAACGAAGAAGCAAGTCCCCATCAGCATGGACACCGCCGTCAATGCGATGGTGCAGCGCGTCGGTCAACGCATCGCTGCTGTGGCGGGCAGGGATTTACCGGATGCGAAGTGGGAGTTTGTGGTGTTCGAGAGCAAGGATGTGAATGCGTTTTGTCTGCCCGGCGGCAAAGTCGGTGTCTATACAGGCATTCTTCCCATCACGAAAGATGAAGCAGGTCTCGCAACCGTCATTGGACATGAGATCGCTCACGCCGTGGCGCGTCATGGCGGTGAGCGGATGAGTCAGGCCATGGTGATCCAGAAGGGCGGCAGTTTGTTGGGCGCAGGTTTGGCGAACACCGATCCGCGCTGGCAGGCTGTGGCACAACTCGCTTACGGTATCGGCACAAAAGTTGGTGCTGAACTCCCGCACAGTCGCGCACAGGAATCCGAGGCGGATCACATCGGACTGATCTACATGACACGTGCGGGTTACGCACCGGAGGCGGCGGTGGATTTCTGGAAACGCTTTGGTGAATTCAACAAGCAACACGGCGGTGATACTCCGGGGTTTCTCCGCACGCATCCGCTGGATGACGTGCGCGTGAAACAATTGCAGGGTTGGATCCCGGAGGCCAAGGCGAAGGCCAACGGCCCTGCGAGGTGAGCTGAGTACAACATCCAAGCTCCAGAGAAGCACCAATTTTCAATGTCCAACAGGCGCGGTGGTGGGAATGAATTGAAGCCGTTGTTTGAGCGAGGATTGAAGCTTGGGATTTCTCTGGAGCTTTCTAAACTTTCCTCGCCGCGATGTCCGCCTTGATGAGATTCAACCGTCGCTGCGCGGCGAAAGCCTGCGGCGTGGAGGGAAAATCAGAAACAATCTTTGTGAGTGTGTCCATCGCGGCGGCTTCGTCGCCGAGCAGTTGCAATTGCCAGCCCGCGATGAGCGTCAGCCATTCCACTCGTTTCACACCGGGTTGATTCTGCATACCCAGAAGTAACTCGATCTGTTCGACCGCCAGTTGCACTTTTCCCAACGGCTCGGCGAGGAGGCGGGCGAGTTTCTCGCGGTCGGAGATACTCTCAGGATTTCGCGTGAGCACTTCGGTGAGTTGATTGATAAGTGTTACGGCGTTCTGCGTGTCAGCGTTTTTTTGGTCTGAGGCGATCTTCTCCGACACATCACCGCTGGTCACCGGCAGGGGCAGGGGACGATTTTGTTGTTGCTCGCGGTACTCAACATTTGTCTGGGGAAGTTGCCTGCGCCGCATCTCCGCCATGTAGGCGAGGTGTGTACCGGGCAACCGGTCAGAGATCAGGTCAAGCGAGCGGGCAGCACTCTCGGAATCTGCTGCCACGTTGATTTGCCAGTCGGCGAGTTTATGGAGTGCCACGGAGATCTGCGACGGCGTGATGTCAGGTTGCAGGCAGAGATCGAGGATGATCTGTTCGGATTCAGTCAATTCCTTGAAACGCGTGGCGTGAAGTTCCGCAAGCATCAACCATCCGTCGAAATCGTTCTCCGCTGTTTCGAGTTGCTTCAAAATCTCCGCCTCCGCCTGCGCGTATTTGCCGAACTTCATCCGGGCGATGGCGCGAGCGTAGCCGGGTGACTTCATTGGTTTGCGGATGACAGGCCCGGCGTAATAAGAGATCGGCGCGCAGATCATCATAAGTGACCAGCCCAGCACCCACCAATGCCCGATGTAAAGAAGAAAGGCGGCGGGCAGAATCATGATGGCGATGGCCGTGAAGCACACTCCGTGGAATTCGAGTTTCAAATCGTCACGTAAATTGTTCCGTGCCTTCAGCACCGACCAACCCAGCGTGAACGCACCCCAATACGAACCGATCACGAGCAGGCCGCAGTTCATGGTGTGAACGAAGGGATGCAGCCAATTGCCCCCGCCGTTTTTTGCGGCTTGGATGACGGGCATGAACGGTTGCAGATGGAAGGACAACCCGATGTTCATCAGAAACCACAGCGCGACGGGCAGGCTGAATCCTTTTGTGAACCAACCCCAATCCATCAAGAGAAAAGAGTCATCTTCATCCGCCTGCACCGACAAGTGGCGGACAGCCCAACTGACGATGACAATCAGTGCCGCCACGAGGAACAGGGTGAAGAAAAAGGTGATCCAAATCATGCGAAGCGTGTGAAGAGGATGGTTTTCACGCTGAAGTTGGTGCCGACGGAGGGGGTCGAACCCACACACTCGTAAGAGTACCAGATTTTGAGTCTAGCGCGTCTGCCAATTCCGCCACATCGGCTACCGGGGACACTATATTTTTTGCGACTAGCGAAGTAAATGTTTTTCCCCGCAAGGTTTTTGGCAAAATGTCTCGGCATATCTCCACTTGTCCCGCCCGATCGGTCTGGAAAAAATGTTGAGTTCTTACTTGCTATTCTGGTGGGAAACGTCACGCTCACCCCCGTCTGTAGATGCTATAGCTTCCACGTCATGGTGAATCCTCAGGTGAACGACGTTCAGTGATGATTTGAAACCCGGTATTTCGGGAACAGTCTGGAGAAAGCAGAGTTAGTCTAGGACAGTTAACATCACATGAGCACAAAACTGTTTGTTGGAAATCTTTCCTTCAACACCACTGAAAACGACCTTTCCGACGCGTTTGCCGCACACGGCACCGTTGTGGAAGCCAACCTGATGATGGATCGCATGAGCGGCCGTCCTCGCGGTTTCGGTTTCGTCACCATGAGCAGCGCCGACGAAGCACAGAAAGCAATTGACGCTTTGAACGGTCAACAACTCGATGGTCGCGCCCTTACGGTCAACGTGGCTCGTCCGCGTGAAGATCGTCCTCCCGGCGGCGGCGGTGGTGGTGGCGGTAGCCGTGGACCTCGTCGTGAATACGGCGGCGGTGGCGGTGGAGATCGCGGCGGTCGTGGCGGCGGCGGCGGCGGCGGTCGCTACTAAGAAGTAGATTTTCATAGCGGGGTTCAGCTTAAAACTGAACCCCGCTTTTCTGTAACAACGAGCGGCGTCATTGCGCCACCGGGGGAAAAATCCCCGAACGTTCAAAAGAACATTCAATGAAAGAAGAACACATCGAAGTTGAGGGGAACATTCATACTGTTCTGCCGGGAACCATGTTCCGGGTGGAGCTGGACAACAAACATCTCGTGCTGGCGACGATCTGCGGCAAGATGCGCAAACGGTTCGTACGGCTGACCACTGGCGACCGCGTGAAGATGGAGATGTCTCCCTACGACCTGACCAAAGCTCGCATCACTTGGCGCTTGCGCTGAACGGTCAAAATTTCAACAACCGGAGGCGTGCGTCCGCTATTCGACTTGGACGTTGCACTCCGGTATTTTCATGCCCATGAACTCGCGGCGAATCATCGTGGTCGGCGGCGGTGCGGCGGGATTTTTTGCCGCCATCACTGCGGCGGAGGCATCTCCTGACGCGCAAGTCACACTGCTCGAACGTGGGCCGCAATTCCTTTCCAAAGTCCGCATCTCCGGCGGCGGGCGATGCAACGTAACTCATTCGATGTTCGATTCGCGTCAGTTTGCCACACGCTATCCGCGCGGTGAACAGGCACTCATCGGTGCGTTCCGAAGATTTCAGGCCAGCGATACTGTGGCGTGGTTCGAAGCGCGCGGCGTGCAACTCAAGACTGAGAACGATGGGCGCATGTTTCCCATCACGGATTCTTCCGAGACGATTGTGAATTGTCTGGTGACTGCGGCGACGTCTGCGGGAGTTTCTGTGCGGACGAATTGCGGCGTGGATTCCGTGACGCGAAGTGGTCAGGGTTTTGATCTCGTGTTGACTGGCGGGGAAAAGATTTCATGCGACTGCTTGTTGCTGGCCACGGGAGGATGTCGTGCGGTGGTGGCGGGGCAGTTGGCCGCAGTGTTCGGTCACACGATTGAGCCCCCCGTGCCGTCGCTTTTCACATTTCACATCGCCGTGCCTTGGCTGCGGGAACTGGCTGGTGTATCCGTGGAATCTGCGGAGGTGAATGTGCCCGGGACGGAGTTGCGCGAGCGCGGGCCGCTGCTGGTGACGCACTGGGGATTGAGCGGGCCGGTGGTGTTGCGATTATCGGCTTGGGGCGCGCGTGAGTTGCATGAGCGTGATTACAAGTTTCAGTTACTGGTGAACTGGCTGCCGCAGCATTCGTCAGAGATGTTGTTGAAAGAGGTTGTGTCACGTCGGCAAGGGCAGGGGGCAAAGTTGGTGGTGAACGCGCCTATCGCTCCGTTGACAGCGCGATTATGGGGGGCGTTGGTGCTGGCAGCGGGGCTGAATCGCGAGACGCGTTGGGCATCATTGACACGCGCGCAACAACATCAACTCATTCAGCAACTCTCCCGCACAGAACTGGCGGTGACGGGCAAGAGTTTGAACAAAGATGAATTCGTGACGTGCGGCGGAGTGAAGCTCGGCGAGGTGAACTTCAAGACGATGGAAAGCCGCGTGTGTCCGGGGCTTTATTTCGCGGGCGAACTGTTGGACATAGACGGCATCACCGGCGGATTCAATTTTCAAGCTGCGTGGACGACGGGCTGGCTCGCAGGCAATGCGATGGTGGTGGGGTGAAGATAAGTTTGTGGCCACGCCCTTGGACGAAGAAATAGGATGACGTTCGGCGACGCGGCGAAAACCTTTGAAGTGGAGTCAGGAACAAACCCTCTAGCACCACCAACAGAGCGATGCTTTGCACACACTTCTGTAATTTAGAAATTATTTTCCAACGGGCAACGACCACCGCTCTTACCAAAGCGACGCAACTGCACCGCAGCAGGGGTTGGGAACGTGAGGCTTGTCTCATAGTGTGATTAAAAACTTACTGCGGTAACGCCGCATTGCGAACCGCGGGATTGGCATTGCCCGTCGGTTCGCGGGGAAATTCGTGTTGTAGCTCACGCGGATGGGATCGTTTGCATCCAGCCCGACGATGCGATTCACTTGACTGAACTTGCCCAACGGGAAAGTGCTCTACTAAACTGCGGTATGTCACTCCTGAACCCCTGTCGTTCATCAAGCAGATTTCGATGTTCTGCCTTGCTGTCCTCCATGGTGCTGATCTCCATCTTTTATCAGACGACTCATGCGCAAGTCTTCACCAATTTGCAGCAACTGACGCAGGCGTTGACGACTCATCAATCAGTTATCGGAGATGTGGACATCGAAGTCACAGTCTGTGCCGCCAGCCGTCGCCAATTGGGTGTGCTGATCGCGCAAGACGCAAGCGGCACCGAATTTTTACAGATTGGCGATGCGAACCCCGCTTTCCAGCCGGGAGAGCGAGTTCGGATTCAACACAAAGGTTGTCTCTTGCGCCGGCGGGAGATGGGTGTGGAATTATCTGCCTTGCCACTCGTGGTGAATGACGGGCTGCACCCGTGGACCGAAAAGTCTGGAGAGATGTATTTGCAGGCGGGGAAAATTCCATTGCGAGTCGAGTGGTTCAATTATTGGCGCAACATCGGTCTGGGATTATTCGTCGCGATGGCCAACCAGCCGCGTAATACGATTTCTGCCGCCCAACTTTGGCACGCCGTGGTGACTGAGTCTGGCGACACGAACTTTCTGCCGGGTTTGCGGGCGGAATGTTTTGAGGGTTCGTGGGAGACGGTTCCGGATTTCAATCTGCTTCAGCCTGTGAAGTCGGGCGTGGTGACAAATTTAGACTTGGACTTTAGGTCACGCGACGAGCGAGTCGGCATTCGTTATTCCGGTTATATTGAGATTCCGAAGGATGGGAGATACCGGTTTGCGATCGGGTCGGATGATGGCTCATTGCTGTTTCTTGGGAATCCGAATGTGCCGGCAACAAGCCTTGGCCATGGCGAACCGCCCATCGCAAAACCGAGTGAGCTTTTGGGGACGCGCTTCAACAGCGTGGACGAGCGCCGTTGGATCTCGCTAGAAGGCAGGGTCAGATTCGTGGCTCGAACCGGGGAAGGAGTCAGGTTTGATTTGGGAACAGATCGGCATGTGATCGCAGTCACGGTAGCTGATGCGGCAGGCCTGGACATAAACACGCTACGGAACTCCCGCGTTAGAATTGCTGGAATTGGTCGTGGCGTTTGGGTGGCCAATCAATCGTTGATGCTTGGCAAACTTTTCGCAGCAAGTGCAAAGAACCTTGTGTTCGTCGAGCCATCACGTGGAACAGGTGAAAACAAATCTCCGCTTACTTCCGTTTCTCAAGTGCAGGATTTGCCGATTGAAGAAGCACGGAAAGCTCTGCCAGTGCGAATTCGCGGTACCGTGACTGGCGCCGTCAACACGAGCCAAGAGCGTTGGATGTCGTTCCAAGACGACACGCGCGGGATCTTCGTTCGGTTGACTGGCATTTCCAATGCAGCACCTGCATCTGGCGAATTGTGGGAATTAGAGGGTGTCAGCGGTGCCGGTGATTTTGCCCCGATAGTCGTCGCGAAACAGATGACCCCGTTGGGTGAAGGACTGCTGCCCTTTCCTGTGAGCCCGACATGGACTGAATTGCTCAACGGCAGCCGGGATGTTCAGTGGGCTGAATTGAACGGTCTGGTAACCGATGTGAGCAGCAATATCATCAGCCTCCATTTGCCTGAAGGCCGACTTGAGATCGAGGTGGAGGGATTCTTCGAGCCAGAACTTAAACCCTTTCTCAAATCCGTCGTGCGCATCCGAGGCGTCCTCTACGCAGTATGGGATGCGGCTACGAGAGAAGTTCGGGTGGGGCATGTCAAGATGCGGAATTCTAGCATCAGCGTGGATATTCCCGCCCCGACGGACGCATTCGATGCGGTCTTAAGAACACCTAGAGAACTCCTGTTATTCGACGCCCAAGCCTCGGCGTTTCGCCCGGTGAAAGTCCGGGGACAGATCATCTACGCGGATTCGACTAAGATCATCATACAGGCGGACGAAGCCGGGTTGCAGGCAATCCCCTTGAGAAAAACCGAATCAAGTCCCGGTGATCTGGTGGAAGTGGTGGGGTATCCAGACATCACGAAGATGGAAATCGTATTGCGCGAGGCCCAGATAAAACGGATCGGTCGGTCACCCTTGCCCCCGCCAAAAACACTGGCAGACGCTTCTCTGTCGCCCTTGAACTTGAATTCCACCCGCGTGCGCGTGGAGGGGAAATTACTGGGCTGGCACACCGAGGAGAGCGGGCCAGTGTTGGAAATGCAATCGGGCACGCGATTGTTTCTGGCGCGAATCGCATCCATAAAAAACAGCGCACTTTCTTTCCCTCCCGGCAGCCGCCTAGCACTGGAGGGAGTTTATGTGGGGCGAAGACAAGGCCCAACCCCCGAGGCGGACAATGAATCATTTGAAGTGTTATTGAATTCGCCAACCGATGTCACGGTGCTCTCCCGTCCCTCTTGGTGGACATTGCCCCGCCTCCTCGTCGTGCTGACGGTGTTGCTCGTCATCCTGATTTTCACAGTCGTCTGGAACACTCAACTCCACCGCATCGTAGCTCAACGCACAAACCAACTTCAGAATGAAATCCGGGAACGCGAACGGTTCGAGCGCCACGCCGCACTGGAAACGGAACGCTCCCGCATCGCCCGGGATTTGCATGACGACTTGGGTTCAAGCCTCACCGAAATCAGCGTGCTGGCCAGTTCGGGGCAACTTCCGCAGGCTAGCGTGATGAGCCATTCCAGTTTGTTTCAATCCATAAGCACCAGAGCCCGCAGCCTTATCGCAGCTCTGGATGTCATCGTCTGGGCAGTGGACCCGGAAGATAATTCGCTGCAATCTCTGGCTGATTATCTGACTGGCTACACCAACGATTACTTCTCACACACTCAGATCGCCTGTAGGTTCAAAGTACCTGTGTCGTTCCTCCCCATCACTCTGGAAGGACGCGTCAGGCATGACCTCTTGATGGCGGTCAAAGAAGCGTTGAACAACATCGTGCGCCATTCCCAAGCCACAGAATTGGAATTCCGACTAGACGTCGTGGACGGCAGATTAGAAATAGACATCGCCGACAACGGAAAGGGCATTGAAGCCGGGGCACAAAGCAGTGGTCATGGACTGAAAAACCTTTCCACGCGACTGAACAAATTGGGCGGGCAATGTACCGTCGAACCCCGCACAACGGGCGGGACTATTGTTAAAATCAGATTACCGCTCGCCGCTTCCGCAGTGATAAGCTCGTAACAGTAACCGGACGGGATACGACGTTTGTCGGATTCCACAGTCTGAAGCGCCAGATAGAGTTTCATCGGTCGGGTGGCACAAAGCCATCAGACCAAGAGATGACATGGCAGCACATTTAGCACACAATACAGGAACAGATTTAATGACAAAAGTTGCCATCGTCGAAGACAACGCCACGCTGCGCAAGTACCTCACTGAGTTGATCGGCAACACGCGAGGCTACCAATGTGTGTCTGCCTGCGGCTCCGCAGAAGAAGCGATCATAGAACTCCCCAAGCATCGCCCGAATGTGGTGCTCATGGACATCCACCTGCCCGGCGAATCGGGAATCGCCTGTACCGCTCGCTTGCGTGAAACGATGCCAGAACTTCAGGTCATCATGTTGACCGTCTATAAGGACATCAAAATGATCTTCCAAGCTCTAAAGGCGGGTGCGTGTGGATACGTTTTGAAACGAGCTGATGAATCCGAAATCATGGAAGCCATCGCCGAAGTGCGCACGGGCGGAGCACCGATGACCAGTGAAATCGCCCGCATGGTCGTGCGCTCATTTTCGGATGTCTCGCAGGTCGCCATCGCGGATGGAACAGACCAACTGTCGAGCCGCGAGATGGAAATCCTTGCATTGGTCGCTGAAGGTTGCCCGAACAAGGAGATCGCGTCGCGACTCACCATCAGCACCGCCACCGTCAGAACTCACCTCATGCACATCTACGAGAAGTTGCATGTCCATTGCCGCACCGAAGCAGCCGCCAAATATCTTCGCACCAACCAATCCAATCCGACGAAATACGCTTCTGCGTGATCGGGTTGAAGGTTTGTCAGACTCAGGCCGCGCCAGCTTTGGCACGGCGAGCAGCAAGTTCGTCAGCCATTTCAATCGTCGCCTGCTTGTTGAGTTTGTAAGCAAGGAGCAAGACCGTGCAGATGGCGAACATGACTCCCACTGCGATGCCCGATGTGGCGCGATACCCGGCCACCGCGTCCGCTGCTGCTGGCAGTTTGGTGTCGTATTTGAAGAACCACGTCATGATCCACAGGAACGAAGCCGAGCCGAGTGCAAGCCCCGACTTCAACGCAAAACCAATCGTCGCGAAAACCATTCCGGTGAAGCGTCGCCCCGTCTTCAATTCAGAGTAATCCGCCACGTCAGCGAAGATCGCCCACACCAGCGGGATCGTCGGCGCATAAACAATCGAGCCGATGATCGTGAGCGCGATCATGCCAGCGGTGTTGGTCGGGCTGAGAAAATAGAACGCGAAGGCGTTGAGTGTCGAGAGCGCGAAACCGACCACAGCCACGGCTTTCTTCCCATACTTCGACGCGAGCGACGCCGAGAGCATGATCACGACAATGGTCACAGCCGTGCCGAGCATGTTGATGATGCTGTTGAACACGTCGGCGACATTGGATGCGGCAAGATTGTCGCGCGTGCCATGGACGATGTATCCCAGCCATTCGAGCAACCCGCCGGGCTTGGCCGCACCTTCAGCGAGAGCGGGCGCAGTGAGGCCGAGTTTTTCAACGACATCAAACATCGCGGCCTTGTCAACGTAGTGATGATAGTAGTTGTAAAGTGCGCCGCCTCGGAACGAGAGGATCGCGAAGTGGACGAGTGTCATCACCGCCATGACGCGCCACGGGACGTTCTTAAGCAGGTCGGCGAAGTCTTGTTTCGGAGATGATTTGGTTTCTGAGACAGGCTGGATGCGTTCGCGAGTGGTGGCAAACGTGATGAGGAACAGGATCAAACACAACACCGCCCAAATGGTCATGGTCATCTGCCAGCCGTATTGGCGGTCATGACCTGATGCGAACTTCGCCACGAGCGGCAAGGTGAATCCACCTACGATGAACTGCGCGATGTTCACAGCGATGAATCGGAACGAGTTCAATCTTGCGCGCTCGTTCAAGTCCGCCGTGATGACACCACCGAGCGCGGAATACGGCATGTTGTTCATCGAATACAGCGTCATCAACATCGTGTTGGTGATCGCGGCATAGGCGATAAGTGAAGCGTAGCTCCAACCCTTCGGAGTGGTGTAAGCCAGAACCATCACGATGGCCCACGGCACGGCGGTCCAGAGAATCCACGGACGGAATCGTCCCCAACGCGTCTTAGTACGGTCGGCAAGCACGCCCATGATGGGATCGAAGATGGCATCCCACAGACGCGGCCAGAGCAGAATCGCGGCAGCGGCACTGGCACTGAGGCCAAAGGTGTCCGTGTAGAAGTTGAGCTGGAACAGAATCATCGTCATGAAGACGAAGTTCGCGGCAGCATCGGCGCAACTGTAGCCAGCCTTCTCGAAGAAGGAGAGTTTTTGGGTAGTCATCTTATTTTTTAACCACGGATTGAAACAGTATGATGCTGGCACACTCGGAGTCTCAACAATCCGTCAAATGTCGTATTGATTGAATCTTTCTGGATTCGTCACCCAAACGGAAAACAGCAGCATACGACATATGTCGTATAGCTCTTCACCCTGAAAACCTGAGATACATTCCTAACAAACCTAATTTTAAAAAATGAAAAACAGACTTTTGATTCTCCCGATCGCAGCCGGTCTTCTGGCACTTGCCAGCGGATGCAAGACGTGTTGCACCGACGCACCCAAACAGGCGACTGCTGGCGCGACGCCGACTGTGACTGTGGCAAAACCCGCCGCGCCAAAACCTCAATTGCCGACCCTACGGATCAAGGCCGGGGCTGGCACGGTCAAGGATTCCTCCGGCTTGGAGTGGCTCGCAGAGTGTGGTTTCACCGGCGGCGACATCGTCGAACGACCTGACCTACCAATCACCAACACCAAGCAACCTGAAATCTACCGCTCTGAACATTACGCAATGGAGTCATTCACCCAGAAACTTCCCAACGGAAAGTATCAGGTGAAACTTCACTTCTGCGAAACTTTTGAAGGCATCAGCGGACCGGGCGAACGCGTGTTCTCCTTCGACGTTGAGGGCAAGACTTTCAAGGATTTCGACGTTTGGGCGAAATCAGGCGGTGCGGCCCGCGCCTACGTAGAGACCGTCGCAGTGGACATCACGGACGGACAACTCGACATCAAGTTCACCTCTCAAGTGGAGAATCCCCAGATCAATGGCATCGAGATTCTTCCCCACGAAGCAACCACCGCGTCGAACCAGTATCGTTGATCGGGTTAGTCTATTTCGCTGACATCACAACGGCCTTGACTGTTGCCGAGCCTGCAACCAGCCCATCAGATTCCGCGATGACTTTGATCGCTCCCGATTGATTTGGTAGCCCCGCCACAATGACCAGACAATGCCCGCCGAACGCCTTGCGCTCGTGCGATGCGAATGGTTCAAAACTCGTCGCATCTCCGTTGTCAGTGGCGATGATCTTACCCGCGCCCTCAACTTTGAACCGGATGCGATTTGTCGCACGAGGCGCTTCAATGCCTTCGCTGTCCGTCACAGTCACAGTCACAAAACACAGATCCTTTCCGTCAGCGGAAATCTCTTTGCGGTCAGCATCCGCTTTTAATCTGGAAGGTTCACCTGCTGTCCTCACTTCGTCCGTGGCCCACTTCTTTCCGCTCTTGTAGGCGACGACTTTGAGTTTGCCCGGTTGGTAGGTCACATCATCCCAACGGAGACGATATTCATTCGCGCCTTTTTTCTTTCGCCCGAGAGATTGATCGTTGAGAAATAATTCCGCTTCATCGCCGGAAGTGAAGACATGGACGGGCGTAATTTGGTTCGTGCGTTCCGGCCATGTCCAGTGTGGGAGAAGGTGCGCCATGGGCAGCTCCGGCCGCCAGCGGGATTGATAGAGGAAGAACCTGTCCTTCTTGAACCCAGCCAGATCAATGATCCCGAAGTAGGAACTGCGCGCGGCATAATACGGCGTTGGCTCGCCCAGATAATCGAACCCGCTCCAGACAAATTCGCCTGCCACAAACGGATATTGGTCTTGCGCGGCGAACACTTTGTCCGCCGACGATCCAAAGTCCGCCGTGTGCAGCTCGTAACTGCTGACCTGGCGGATTTTGGAATCGCCGCCATTGCCATCACGCGTTGGATTGCTAACTCCACTGGCCACCGGAAAAAGATAAACCCCTCGGCTGCTCAAAGCCGCTGCGCTTTCGCTGCTGACAATCATCCTGTCGGGGAACTTCTCGTGAAATGCGCCGTACAGCGGCGGCGTCTTGATGCCGTTGAAGCTCGCGAACTCAGGCGTGTTGCGGATGCCTTCTCCCTGATAGTTCAAACTGATCACATCCACCGCCGCAGCGAACGCCGAGTCCGGTTTGGCAAAATTCATCGAAGCGGTCGCGCGACGCGTCGGGTCTTCGTCGTGTGCCAATGCGATGAGTTGCTGAGCCACTTTCGCGCCTTCTTCACCGGTGTATTGTTCGCCGACTTCATTGCCCACGCTCCACATGATCACCGAAGGATGATTGCGGTCGCGGCGAATCCAGGCGCGCAAATCCTGTTCGTGCCAGTCGGCGAAGATCAGGTGAAAATCAAACGGCGTCTTGCGACGCACCCACGAATCAAACAATTCGTCCACTACCAGAAAGCCCATGCGGTCGGTCAACTCCAGCAGCTCTGTCGCGGGCGGATTGTGAGCCATGCGGATCGCGTTGCAGCCCATCTCGCGCAGGATTTCAAGCTGCCGCTCGGCGGCGCGCACATTGAACGCCGCGCCCAGAGCCCCAAGGTCGTGATGTTGATTCACACCCTGCAACCGGACGCGCTCACCATTGAGATAAAATCCATCCGGTTTGCATTCGACGGAGCGGATACCAAAGCGCGTCTCGTAACGATCCACAACTTTGCCATCCTGCGAAAGAGTGGTGACTGCGACGTAGCGATTCGGCTGCTGCGTGGGCGGCGCACCCCATAGACGAGGATTCGTGATGCTGACAGAGCTTTCCGTCATCGCAATTTCCCCGGCGATGATTTGCAACTCTTGCGGTTCAAATCTCGCAACGGCTGAACCTATCGCCGCGCCGTTCACGTCCGCGAGGAACAATTCGCTCGCAACACGAACCTTCGCCGATTGCTTGGAATCGTTATCCACCGTCACCCGCAAATTCACCTTGGCGCGTTCTCGCGAAACTTCCGGGGTGGTGACAAACGTCCCCCACTGACCGACGTGAGTCGGGGCGGTTTTCGTGAGCCAGACGTTGCGATAAATTCCCGCGCCCGGATACCAGCGCGAAAAGTCCGACGGATTATCGAGCCGGATCGCGATCTGGTTTTCACCGCCCAGAACGACGTAAGGTGTGATGTCGAGTCGCCACGAGTTGTAACCAAACGGCCAACCGCCCGCGAGTTTGCCGTTCACCCAAACTGCGGCATACGACATCGCGCCGTCCACATCGAGAAAGATGGATTTGCCCGCATCGCTCGCGGGAATCTCGATCAGCTTCCGATACCAAGCGATGCCAGGACTCGGCAACCGCCCCATCGAGCCGCCCACGCCACCGGAGTTGAACGGCCCTTCGATGGCCCAATCATGCGGCAGATTTATTTTGCGCCAACTACTGTCATCAAAACTGTTTTGCACATACGCAACGTCCCCGCCGGGATTTCCTTCAGGACGAACGAACCACTTGGCCGGGTCTTTGATGAACTGGTTGCCCGAAGGTAGAATCCACGGCTTGAGTACGCGATTGGTTGCCGTCGCCACTTTCTCAGCATCAGCGGTGGCTTCAGCCAGACGTTCTTTCTGATCCTCGCCGCGCGCGGTAGGGCGGATATCGTAAAGCAGGTCGCGCGAGTTGACATTCGTCGGATCGCCCTTGGTGAAACGCCACCCGTCATTGATGGAGATGCGCTCGCGGGTCGCGGGTTGTGCGGTAGCAATTCCTGTCAACAGCACGGCCAAAGCGAATGTAAAAATGGCTCTCATTTAGTTTCGGTAGTTACGATTGCCGTAGGCGATGGCAGCGGAGGCGCTTTGATGTAGGCAGAAACCCACTGGAAGAACGCTGGCCAGTTGGGCGTGATGTCGTGGCCGCCGTCGTGCTGACGCCAAGCCAATTCACC
This sequence comes from Verrucomicrobiota bacterium, assembly GCA_031423875.1. Classification (GTDB taxonomy): domain Bacteria; phylum Verrucomicrobiota; class Verrucomicrobiia; order Limisphaerales; family JADLHS01; genus JADLHS01. The sequence goes on from JANPGI010000105.1 coordinate 26,075, forward strand.
GCCGATGAGTTGATTGACCGATGGCATAGGGTCAGTGAGATAATCACCCGGCGTGCTGAAATCCTTTTTTCCGAACAAGCGATAAACCGGTCCGGCCAAGACACCCGCCATGAAACTCCCGCGCGCATCCACCCATTTGGCATCGCCTTTTTCGACAACGCCGTAACTGATGAAACACGGTCGCGGCGCGCACATCGCGATCAGTTGATGCGAATCCACGGGCAGATCAGCGGCGGTTTTCAATGGCTCGTTCGCGCCATACTTGATGTAATTTCCAGCCATCCAATAGTACCCGCCGCCGGTAAGATTCTCTACCGCCTCACCGAAGATGTGCCGATGCAATTTCGTGCCGCCCTGCCCGGATGAGCCGATCAAGCCCACGGCCACGCGTGCGTCGAACGCCTGACTGACGATAGCGGCTTTGCCATAACGCGACAGTCCGGCAATGCCGACCTTCGTCGCGTCCACTTGCGAGTTGAGGTTTGTTTCAAAGTAATCAATGAACCGACTGACGCCCCATTGCCACGCGCGCAACGCACCCCAATCGTCCGGTTTGCGCGGCTGACCTTTGTTCACCAGACCGATGATGCCGGTAGTCAGCTTATTGTTGTCTGGTTGGATGCTAGTGGGAATGATCGAGCCGTAACCCCAGCCGTTGGTGATGGCGATCGTCTGCCACAACGGTTCGCGCCTGCCACCACCACCAGGCCCGCGAAACCCAAAACCGAACTCAATCATGATCGGTACGCGATTCGTGGTCTTGGCTGGCACGGTGAAGCTCGCCTGAATGTCCACGGTGATGTTGGTGTAACTGGTGTTGTCCACATGACCCACCAGCGTTTTGGTCACGATGGGAACACCGCCGAGGACGCTCTCGCTGACAGAAGTTACCTCCCAGTTTATCTTCGGCACTGCGGACGGAATGCGGCCGTAAATCTCTCGCTCAAAATCTTCCTGAATCTCCGCGCGTCGCGCTGGCCATTGCTCGGGACGCGTGATCTTCGTGCCATCCTTCATCGTCAACACTTCCGGCAGGGTGTGCGCGTAGGGGTTTGCCGTGGCTTCGTTGAACGTGTCTTGGTTGTTCGGGTCCGCGCCGCGCCGCAATTTTTTCACCCCCAACTGATCCATCATGTTCTGATGGTCGTTGAAGGGTGCGGCTGTGGATTGGGCGTGGGCCGACAGCGACGCCAGCGTCAGCAGCGACACGATGAGATTCAGGCAACGCACAAATTTGATAGGGTCGGGATGATCTCGGAACAGTTGATCAAAATCGTCATGGCACGAACAGATTCAAATCAATCGAGTCCGCCATGGCTTTGTAACCAAGCACGTTCAAATGCAACCAGTCGTTGGCATTCACGCCCGGGAAATACTCCGCCTTGAACTTCGTCGTATCCGCTGGATCGCGCACCGCCGCGTCGAAATCGATCACGCCGTCGAACACCGTGTTCGTGCGGAACCATGCGTTGACGAACTGACGTTCCTCTTCATGAAGCGTGCTGTAATAGCCGTTGCCACCGAACGGCGTGATCGTTGCGCCATAACATCGAATCCCCCGCGCCTTGGCCTTGGTGGCGATCTGGGCGTAAGCGTTCACGAGATTCGTCGCAGTGGTCATGCTGCTGGCGCCGCTGCCGATGTCGTTCACGCCTTCAAAACAGACGAAGTAGCGCACGCCATTCTGCCCCAGCACGTCCCGGTCAAATCGGTTCACCGCCGCGACGCCAAGCCCGCCGAAAATGCCGTTACCGCCAACGCCCATGTTGGCCACCCCGACGCCCGCTGTCGGCGCGTTAGTGATCAGACGTTCGGCGAGAACATCCGTCCAACGATTGTTTAAGTCGTCGGTCGAACCCCGACCATCGGTGAGAGAATCACCCAGCACTGCAATGGTTCTGCCGAAGCTGTTGGCCAACACCTCTAAGCCGGTGATGATATACCAATGCTTGGTCTTGCTAGCGCTCGGCATGCTCGCAGCGGAAAGCACATTACTGGACTGGATGAACGACGTAGTGCGCGAGCCGGGATGTCCGTTGATAGTCGTGGCGGAGATGTCGCCGAAATAGATGCTGATGGCGACGTTGGTCAACGCTGGTAAGTCTAATGTGATCGGATCGGAGAACACCGCTTCGCCGCGCGGAATGACGACGCCGGGAGCGCCGCGAAAAGTGACGTTCTTTTCCGTGGCGGAGATGATGTCGCCATTGCCGATGCTGGCGGAGCTGGGAGCTAGCGCGACGCGGGCGGCATTGATGTTCACGGCGTTGGTGCCGTAATTGTTGGAGAAACGCACCCGCACCTGTTTTCCGCCAATGCTCACACGGATAAACTGGCGCAGCGTGCTGTGAGCCAGCGGCGCAGGCGGCAGGTTTCCAGGTTCGGTCAGTTGTGGTGCGGTGCCCCAAGTTGTCACCCAATGGCCGTCTGCGGCGCGGAGTTCGGACGGCAAACAGACAAGCGCGCCGAGCAACACCATAAACATGAACGCCGAGTTCGATTTCCGAATTCTCACCAGGGCAGTCAGTGCGCAGCGAGAGAAGGCACGCGCGTTAGTGATGGGATGATTGTCAGTTTGCATAGGAACGATAGTAGCGGGTTGAGGTGTTGTTGACGTCTGTGAATTGCCACGCGCCGTTCACGTCGGCGATGTTGGTGGACACGTTTTGCCAGATGACAGGCGGTGCAAGATTCGCCGTCGCCTGAACGACATTCGTCGAGTTGGGCGCGCCAAGGAAATGAAGCGTCACCGTGTCATTCATGTTGCGAACAATGTTGGTGATCCACGCTGGTGGCAACGGCAACGGAATACTGAACACAGTTCCAGCCGCACCCGGCCCACCGCTGAACGTCGTGCCGATCAAGGAATCTCCCACGCGCGACACCGGCGCGACGGGATAAGCACCGTACGCGTTCGTGCCGTTGCTCGCGAGCGCGCTGAAGTTGTGCACCAGCGTGAACTGAGAACTGCTTAGGTTATACGAAAACACTGCTCCCGCCGCGCCAGTCCCACCGGCGGATGCCGTGCCATAGAGAACATTGCTCGACAGAATCAAACCGGCGGCGGGAGATGCGCCACTGGTATTGGTACGCGTGACAGGATCAATCGCACCGAAGTGATGTAGCACAGAAAAGCCGCTGCCGTTGGTAGAGAGCGAAAAGATTGTGCCGCGTCCGCCGCTGCCACCCGCGAAAGTTGTTCCGTACAGCCAGCCATTCGAGAAGACCAGTCCACCGTAAGGAATCGCGCCGTCGGCGTTCGTGCCGGTCAGAGGATCGAGCGGCGCGAAGCTGCGAAGCGTGGTAAAACCGGCACCGTTCGTCCCGATGGAAAACACCACGCCGCTGCCCCCGGTTCCACCGGCAGAGGCAGTGCCGTAAAGCCTACTGCCCGAAATAATCAAACCTCCCGACGGAACTGCGCCGTCAACATTTGTACCCGTCTGTGAGTGCAGGATATTAAAATTATACATTACCGAGAAAGTCACGCCGTTGGTCGTGAGTGAGTAGATTGTGCCGTTTGCGCCCGCACCGCCCGCTGTGGTTGTTCCGTAAAGCGTGCCGCCAGCCAATGCAAGCAATGCCGTCGGACTCGCGCCGCCAGAGTTAGTAGCAGTGTCTGCGTGAACGGCGGAAAAATGACGCAGCACCGAAATGCTGCCGTTGGTTTGAACCGAGAAGACTGTTCCCACGCCGTTGTTGCCACCGGCGAAACTGGTGCCAAAGAATCCGTTTCCAGAAGCGGTTAAATCTCCATCCGAATTGTTCGCATCAGGCGCAACGGCGAAGGTGCGGAACGTGACAAAGTTCGAACCATTCGCGCTGAGATAGAAAGCCGTGCCTGCACCATTGGCGCCGCCGTTGAAAGTCGTGCCGCACAGGACGCCATTCAACAAAGCCACGCCCGCCGCCGGATTCGCGCCATCAGAGTTGAGACCGTTGCTCAACGGACTGAAGCGATGCAGCGCGATTCCGTCGGGGCCGTTGAATGTGTTCGTGCTAGGGCTAGGAGGCGGTGTTCCACCCGTGCCGTTGTCGAGATCAGTCACCGTGAAAGTGTTGCTGCTGACACCGAACACAAACTTGTCCAAGTCCAGCCCGTTTTCCCGCGCCCCGATCTGAACCGTCTGCGTTAGGTTTCCGGCAGTGACATTGAACCCGGACTGACTTGTGAACTGCGAGAGGTTGATCCATTTCCACATCCCGCTCCCGAGTGTTCCGCCGCCCGTCACCACGTCCACGCTATTGCTGAACCCGACGCTGCCGAGGCCGTTGGCCAATACCCAATCCGAGTTGAGCGTGGGTGATTTGCTGCCAAAGCTGGCTGCGTAAAACATGCTGTCGTCGTTGAACGTATCAGGGCCGACGCGCAGTCGGGCATAAAGTTGATAGAGTCCGGCAGCGGGAAAATTGACCGTGTAAGTCGCGACGCGCGTGGAGTTGCTGGGATTAGATCCTCCACCGATCGAAGTGATGGTGATAAACGCCGGACTGCTGCTGTTACTCACCGCCCAATCAGATCCAAGCGCACCGGACTCGGCTTGCATCGTCACTGAATTGGCCTGAGCGAGTCCTGGCACGATCACGATCAACGCAATCAGTAACCATTCTGTAAGAAATTTCATGCGAATAAAACGGTTGTTAAGTTCATCATCATTTTCCCGGCTACAACTGCGCGGGGGTCACGGCGCGGTAAAATCGCCGAGCGGCGCCTTGCGGGTTGTCCAAGACCACCGCCGCATGATTCGACGGTTGCGCGGGCACATCTTTCAATCGCAGCCAGGCTGTGTCACCCAGAGACGACTTGTATTGCACGGTGAACGAATGGTTCGAGATCGCGTTAAAACTCAGCGAGACGATACCGGCATTCGCGCTGATGCTTTCCATGCGAAGGCTACCGCTAAAATTGTTCGTCTGCATCGGCGTGACCAACCGGTAGAAACGCTGCGCATCGCCGGCCACGGTATTGGTCAGGTTGACGACGCGATTCGTCGGATGCGCGGGGACGTTGCTCAACATTGACCACTGTGCCGCGTCCAGTGACGATTTGAAAAGCAGACTGTAAGTGCGATTGGAACTGGCGAAAAATTGCAGGACGACATTGCCATTCTGCGCAGCGATCTGCGAGAACCTCAAGGCGCTCGCCGCGAATTGCGGATGCGTGCCCGCCAAATATTCCTCCCAGTTCGTCAGCCCATCAAGGTCTGGATCGTCGTTCGCGTCCGCGATGAAAACGAACGTGCCGAACTCCTGCTCCCACGCATCCGGCAGACCGTCGTTATCCGAATCACTTGTGCCGACGGCTTGCCCGGGCGTTGGCGCAGCGGCAATCCAGTGGGTCGGTTCGTTCCCGTAACTGGAAGCGGGCACGCGTTGCAACGACATGCCGCTGCCGTCAGCGGCTGGCGGCCAAGGAGTTTTATCATTGTAACGCACCGCATCCATCGCCACGTACGGCACGCCATTGGTGTTGGGATTATCGGGCGCTTGCAACTCCACGTTCTCTCCGCCGTCCTGTAACTGTCCGGCAAACGGGCCAAAGATTTGGATGTTCGTCGGCACATTGTATTGGGAGCGGAACGCCGTCGGGTTGGTCGCCACGACGAGCAAAGTGCCGTTAGCGCCAATCGTCACATTCGTCGGAAACGTGAAGTCCACGCCGCTGAGTTTCCAGGTATTCGTTGGGAAGGTGGCGTGCGCCAACGCCACCGGACTGGCGGTGAGGTTGAGCAACTCGACAAATTCCACGCCGTTGGTTTCCGGGTTGTAATGGATTTCGCTGATGACCACCGGGCCGATGACTGGAGTTCCATTCGCCACACCAAGTGTCAACGTCGCCTGCTGTGGATACGATTCCTCACCGGCACTATTCACATAGCGTCCAAAACTCACGCCATTGAATGACGCACCGAACTCCGCGCTGTGGCTGTAGCCGGTCAATGTACCATCGAGCGCGGCAGAAAAGAGATGCACGTCGTCGCCGGTGGAACTCAGCAGGAAACTATTCGTCGCGCCGGGCGTGGCGTTGAAATCGTCTTCATCGAAATAAATCCGCGCACCCGCGTTGATGACGGTGTTGTTCGGGATGCGGAACTTCTTCGGCGTGTCCGGAGCGTCTGTCAAATACCAACCGCCGATGTTCACGTTCGTGCCAGTGGGATTGTAAAGTTCGACGGCGTCCTTTTGCGGCGGATCGGTGTGGGCAAGCACTTCGTTGATGACGATGGGCGCAATCGTCTGCACAGGATCATCCGCGCCCGGCGAGCCGCCGGGATTCGTGCTGGCACGCCAGCGATTGCCTTTGTCCGGCGCTTGCGACACACCGGGAGCGACCTGCACGAGCGAGAAATCCGCCACATCCGGCCCGACCGGCCAGTCGGGGCGATCATCATACGTGACAGAGAAGATCGGCGTGCCGAGCGCGTGTGAAAGCGTTAGCTGTTCGCCGCTGTTATCGAGTTGCCCGGTGTATGTGCCGCCGATGGTCACGCCCGGATACTTGCTAGTGAACGCCGCCGCGTTGCGCGCGAGCACGAAGAATTGTCCCGGCGCGAGAGTCGTTCCGTTTGTGAAGGTGAACGTCAGTCCGCTCGTGAACGTCAATCCGGAAAGATTCAGCGTATTCGTACCGGTATTTTTGAGTTCGAGGAATTCCAGATTGTTACCGGTCGTCGCGCCGATGGTGGGTGGATTGTACATGATCTCCGTGAGGGCCAGCTTGCTCAGGTCTTGCGGCGGAAAAAACACCGCTTCCGTCAGCGCGCTCCAATTGCCTGCATCGAACACACGCGCGCGCACCACCGTCGGCGCGTTGATCGGGATGGAGGCCGCGTAAGCCTGCGCGCTGGCCGCGATTGCGCCCGTCCCGTATTGGCGGGGGTCACTGCCGTCTGTGGTGAAATAGATCAACCCGGCTAAATTTGTGTGCGAAATGGTGAGCGCAAATCCGTTGCTCACCGCGCCGCCAAACTGGCTGAACTCCGGCGCGCTGGTGCTGGGAAAAAGAAGCGCCGCTTGCAAGCGCGCGATGGTGCGTTGGTGCATCACGTTGGGAAACCAGTTCGTGTACAGCTTATGCAACTCCGCCACCCACCACTCGTCGCGCGTCAAGGTCTGACCAGTGCCGCCATTGCCTCCGATCGCGAACTCGCGGGCGTCGCCCCAGCGCGCCGATTCGCCGACGATGGCGCGGTCAATTTCCGCAGCGAGCAATTGCAACCGGGCAACGTTGTTCGACGGCGAAAGGGCGCCGCCGTTGAACATCTGCTTCTGCACGCGGTCGCCATACAGGCGGCGGAACTCGGGCCAGTTGCGCAATTGATTATAGAGGCGCGACGGCAATGATCCGTCACTCAGGCCGTTCACCCGATCATCGTTTCGCAGCCGGTTGAAGGCGATTTCCTGATCCCAGGGCAGGAAGATCCATTTCGTGGTCGGCAAGCCATTGGTGGCATTGGCCCGACGGTGCGCCCAATAAGAGTTGTGCGGGTTGCTGATTTGCAGCCAGTCGTTGGCCTCCACCAAGGCGTGCAGCAGGAAGTAATCAATCAGGTTGTCCAAATCCACCTGATCTGCCACGGCCTGAAAAGCGGACTCGCTGTTGATGCCAAGATTGACCAGGGCGATCAGGTTGTCCCAATCGGCACGGCTTCCGTCCTGTAGCTCGGAGTTATCCTTGATGATGTCCCAATCCTTTTCGTAACCACCGAGGTGATTTGCGAAATACGTCGGCCCGAGCCGCTCGATGACATTGTAGATGCCCCAGTAAAGTCCGTTCATGTAGAGATGCACATGTCGTCCGCGACTCGCCAGATGGCTCATGTCCCGCATCGCCTCCTTCACCCACTGATCCCGGAGATACGTGGCGTTCTCAGGCCGATACCGCAGGGGAAAATTTTCTGCCCACGGATAAGTCCCGCCACTGAACGGATCGTAACGCGTCGTCCACGTATCGGCCCAAGTCGAACGCAGGATGACGCTGTCAAAATCCGTCACCCCGCCGCCATACCAGTCGTAATCAAGCCGGGTCGGCCCGTAGTCGCCTTTGAATTCAAGACGGAATGAATGTTTCGGCGTGCGCACGTTATCCCGCCCCGCCTGACCATGCATCTGCACGGCGCAATTGATCTGGAATTGCGAGGTATTGTCTCCGCTGAACAACTCCGCCGAGGTGGCGCGTTCGCCACGATCTGTCACCGCGTCCACGTAGATGCCCGTCGTGGCGTTCCAGAACGAATCATGATCGCTCACCAGCGATAGCGTCGGGATAGCACGCAAGTCGTTGGAGATAGTGACGCCGTAGTTGGTGTGGTTCACGATGAACGGATCCATCCCGTAGTCGGCGGGAAAACTGCCCTGCCAAGTGGTCGGATAGCCCGGCTGCACATCCGATTGCTGGAGCACCTGGTTGAGGAAAATATACGAATGCGTGTCTGGCTCACTCGGAATGTGATTCGTCAGAAATGCCGCCGCGCGCAATAACCGCGTGCCGGGAATCGAAACCGGCGCGGTATAAAGCGTGCCGTTCGTGGGCGACGGAGTACTGCCGTTGGTCGTCCAGTAAATCGAAGCCGTCACCGTGGCTGACGTGATTCCCACCGTGAACGGCGTGTCGTAGAAGCCGCGATCCACGCTGAACTTCGTATCCGCTACCAATCCGAGATAACCCGCGCCGTTGTTCGTGCCGGGCGATGGCAGCGTGAAATAGCGCTCCACAGACGCGCCTGTTGCGAGTCCTTCCAACTCCGGCAGGATAAAGAAGTCCGTGTCCGTGGCGCTGACGTTCAAGCCGTGTATCGCCAGAACATTTGCTCCGGCCAACAACAGACCGGGCGAATTGGTAAATGTGATTTCTTCATACACGAGCGATTGCGAATCCGTCGCGGTCGCCGTCGCGGTGGAATTCCATTGCGGCGACCCTGGCGCATTGCGCGACGCGACGACTTGACCGTTGATGTAGGCGATAAAGCCGTCATCGGATTTCATCCGCAGCTTCAGAGTCTGGAACGCGTTCGGATTGGCGACATTAAACGGGACACGGATGTAAGCCGTAGCGTTGTTGCTCAACATCAGTGCGCCGAGTGCATTGGTCGCGGCCTGCACGGTCAGGCGTTCGACTTGGAGCGCGTTGAGGAAAACGCCAGTTCCGCTGCTCGTCGGATCGCGTCGCCCAGAAATGAGCATCGTCCCCGAACCGGTCGCGTTTGCCTCAAAGGTGAAACGACATTGCTCGTTGGAGGTGGGTGACGTCGTCGGATTGAACGTATAGTTGCTTTTAACGAGCAGACCGTTGGCATACCAATCCGAGACCTTAGTGCTGGTGCTATCATCGTCAAACGACCACACGGTGAAACGATGTGACGTGTTCACATTGAGTCCGCTTAGACTGATGTCGAGTCCCCCCGTGCCCGAGCTGTCCTCCGAACGAATGAAATCTCGCAGCAACAAGGATTCGGTGAACGCGCCACTGTTCAATGGAACGCCGCGCAACCGATCGTCGTATCCGAATCCTACCGTGTTCGACACTGTAATGGTGATGCCGGAAAACACCCGCACGGTCGCCTGCGTTTGAATCGTCGTGGCGGAAACGTTGGAGTTGATGACGAAGGAATTGAACCCGGCCTGCGTCAAACCCGCCGCTGCGGAAGATCGGTCGTTGATATCCACGGACAGCACCGGCGTGGCCGTCACGCCAACCAAATAACTGGCAGGCGTGTTCACCGCCGTCCACGCGGCATCGTTGAATGCTGTCGCGGTCCACGTCGTTCCCAACGCACCGCTCGTCGGCACCAGCACGCGCGAAGTTGCCCCGGATGAAAGCAGCGAAGTGCTGATCGTGGGGATTTCTACGCCGTAAGAAACGTTCTGCCGCTGGTTCGGATACACTGGCGAATACTCGTCCACCACCACGCCTCCCGGCTGCACCAGCGCGAGATACTCGCCGTTGTTGTCCAACTGGAAATTGGCGTGCAACGGCCAGCCGAGGTTCGCACGATTTTTTCCAGAAGCGAACACCACCTGGTAACCGCCCGCCGGAAGATTCGTCGCCGGGAAAGCCCACTTGGTCAGGTTGGCAAGTTCATCCGTGAGGTGCCATCCGCCGAGATTCACCGCGCCGGGGCCGCTGTTGTAAATCTCGATCCAACTCGGGCTCTGCGAATCTTCGTCGCGCAATCCGCCTCCATTGTTCGCAAGAAACTCGTTGATGAAGACGGCGGCATGACTCGCAGGCGCTACGACCAACGACAACAGCAACAGGCCAAGACTTGATCGAGAGCGGAGATCAAAGCGGTGTGATTTCACCGCGCCCGCCTCGGACAGGCCGCAGCACCAGCGCGACTCGCAAGACGACGATTGGCATTTCATAAACAACGACGACGGGTTGGAATTCTATTCAAACTTCCAGTGATCCAGATTCAGCAAGGGTTTCTCGCCTCCCGTGAATTTCACATACAGGTCCTGCACGCCGCTCGCGGCTTCAACTGCGCATGAAATTTCTTTCCATTGCTGCCAACCGCCGGTGTTTTCTACTTTGCATTTGCCAATCACCTTGCCGTCCAAAGCGCCGAGCCGGAGTTCGATGTTGCCGCCCTGTTCCGCGCTGGCGACGCGGGCGCTAAATTTCTTCGCACCCTTCGCACCGAAATCAACTCCAGCAACTTTCACCCAATCGCCATTGTGGAGTTCAGACAGGTTCAAGCCTCCGTCGCTGCACGGCTCTGTCTCGACGCCGCTTTGCGCGCAGAAGGTTTCTCCCTCTACCCGTACATAGGGATTGAGATGGCCAAGTTGGCCGACACCATTCGTCGTATAGGTGACTTTCTTGATCGAGCCGTCATCGTTGAAACTGAATTCCTCGATGCCGAGGTTGCGGCGGAAGCCTGTCGGGATACCCGCCTGTTTCGCGACGATACGGTTGTGATAGATGTGATACCAGCGGCCTTTGAACTCGAACTGCGCGGAATGGTTGTTGTCGTTGAAGTTGAGCGGTGGTTGATCCGCCACGATGCCGCGATAGGTAAAACCGTTCGTTGGATTATCGCTTGTCTGATAATCAATCCGCATCTTTGCATTCGGCGTTGTAGAATAGGAAAAGTAGTAAGTCCCGTTGCGCTTGAAAACCCATGCTGCCTCAAAAAAGTTTGTCGCGTTCATCTTGATGACTTCGCCATTGATGCTGGTCATGTCGCGATTGAGCCGGGCGCAGCGAACATTGTCGTCGCCGTTGCCGCCCATGTAGAGGTACGCCTGTCCATCGTCGTCAATGAAAGCACCGGGATCAAAGAGCCACATGTTCTTCGCGGGCTGGATGCCGGGAGTTCCGTGAGTGACGAGCGCTTTGCCGAGAGGTTCGGTGAACGGCCCGACCGGAGTGGGCGCGACGGCGACGCCGATGTCCGCACCGCCGTTGCCGAAATAGAGGAAGAATTTTCCGTCTCGCTCAATCGCCGCTGGTGCCCAAGTTTTCTTTGCCCACTTGGTGCTGTCACTCGCGCGGAACAGAGAGCCGTGATCCGTCCAGTTCTTCATGTCGCTGCTCGATATGCAGATGACGTTGGGAATGTTGTAGCTGCCACCCACGGGACTTTCATCGTCGTTGGAGCAATAGACATAGACGCGATCCTTGGTGACGAGTGTGGATGGATCGGCCAGATAACGATGTGAGGCGATGGGGTAATCAGCCAGCAGTGCAGGCGCAGAGGCGACAAGGGCGATACAGGAGACAAAGAGCAAGAACCGTGATTGTTTCATACTAGATTTTGAAAGGATGAGTCACCAACGAAAGCGGGCGGCGATCCTCGGATATAATGTTTTGAGTGATTGAACGTCGAACAGATCACGCGCCCACAACCGATAAGTCGGTGGACAGGACAACCAATACGCCCTGTCACTTTAACGTCGGCAGTCGTATAACCAACGGTTGCTCAAAGTCCTGAGTCTCCTGTGACCAGTAGGTGTCGGTAACGCCAAACGCTCCATTTCGAGTTGCAAAGCGATACCACGAATCAATTTTTCGCCACGCGGCAGAACCGTCGGCAAAGACTTCATTGCCACCATTCGGGTTGTTGCCCTTCTTGTGTGGCGGAGAGTTTGCATAGATGTAGTAGCGGGTCGAGGCTCTCGCGCCAGGATCGTTTTCTGACCAATTGACACCAATTTTTATCAAGGCATCAGCTGCCAACACCCAATGCGGCTTTGAGGTGGATAACTTGACCGGGCTGTAAGACTTAAAGGCACCACCCGGCGTTACCCAATTGGTCAAACCACCCATATAATTGTACCCGATCACCCATTGAGGAACGCCGGCTTCAAAATCCGGCAAGCCTGGGGCAAGCTTTCCCCGATTCGGGCAACACCAAATCGAACTCGCCTTCGAATCTACATTCAACCCTACGTTTTTTGCTCCCGAGGCTCCTGGGTCTGTAAGCGTATTAAGAACATCCAGCCGGACAGGAAGAACCAGGTCGTTGTTGTCCACAGAATAAACCGTCATGCCGATGCCGATTTGTTTAAGGTTGTTCAAGCATTGGATTATTTTCGCCTTCTCTTTGGCCTTAGCCAACGCCGGGAGTAGCATCGCCGCTAAGATGGCGATGATGGCGATGACCACGAGTAATTCGATTAGTGTGAAACCGGCTGTGCTGGATGATTTTGTTTTCATTAAAAACTTCGACTAGGGGCTAAGTTTGATTTAATTCGATGACATTTTGAGAAGTGTTGGCTTAATAAAACCAGCCGGACGTGGCACTTTTCCAAACGCACACAATTTTTTGCCTGTTGTGTGATTCCACATGGCCATCCGCATACGCCACGTTGACAGAATTCAATTGCCTGTTCGAGACGTGACCGGAATATTTTTTAGCGATCTTCAGATTGGCCGTGTTGTCCGCGCCAGTGATGTTGATGTCATTCACATTGGCTCCGATCGTTGAACCGTAGCCCGAAAAGCATGTGTCACTGATGAACGGAACATATTGGCTGGCTTTATCAGTCGCCTTCTTTGGGAAGCCGTAAGTTTTGAGATCGGTACCGGGCACGATATTCTGGGGATCGGGAGACTCGATGACAGAGATGCCGACCGTGGTGGATCCCCGCGAGACCCATAAATTGTGATTCATGACGTATAACCCGGCCGCACCTACCAGTTTGTACATGTAGTTGGTCACATCCGTTAATGTGGAGATCGGCAGGCCACCATTGATGGTGACTGCTGCATTGGCTTCTTCAGGCCGGGCCGGACAGAACCACATTCCAGCCGTCAATCCGTATGTCCCCATGACCGGCACAAATTCCGGGCCGATGTCCCACGGATTGCCCTCACCAATCGTCGCCATCATGCCCATTCCGGGCAACGCATCCTTTGAATCATTGGCATACATGTTCGCCATCACTCCCCACTGTTTGTAATTGGAAGTGCAGTTGATGACCTTGGCTTTGAACTTCGCCTTGGCCAAGGCGGGTAACAACATGGCGGCCAAGATCGCGATGATGGCGATGACCACGAGCAGTTCGATCAAGGTAAAACCGGACGACTTTTGTTTTTTATAGTTCATCATTTTCGGCTGTTATTTTTCGGCACACAGAAAAAATGCGAGGGGCTACCCAACCCAAGGCACGCCCCTCGCACTCAACCAGTCAACCAACCCTTAAGGCGTAGAAATAAGACGGAAGAAGACCGATCCGTTTGCCGGGTTAATCGTCACGTTGACCGGGCTGCTGCCACCGCCGGGATAATCACCCCAGTTGCTGTTGATACCCACGCTGACGCTGTTCGTCTGCGCTTGCAGCTTGTAACCACTGCCGGGCCAGGTGAATTGCAGGTTGTTGCCCGTCTGTGTGAAGCCCAATGACGGTGGAGCCAACACTGTGGCGACTGTGATACTGCCGTCCACGGCGAGGGCGTTGGTCCAAGTCGCACCACCGCCGGTGACGGTCAGTGCCGCACCGCCGGTGACCGGCTGGCTGAACAGGGTGAACTTAGTGCCCACGGTAAGAACCGGGCCGAGGTTCGCCACAGTGAGAGTTCCAGAACCAGTCTTGGACAATACTCCAGTCACAGCAGCTACGTCATTGGACTGCGCGAGGGATGTGTTCACCTGCACAGAAACATTGCCGCCGATGGTCAGGTCGCTAACAGCCGTGAGTGTGCCGATCGCACTGGCTGACGCACCGGGCGAGAACGTGGTGCCCGCCTCCAAGGTGATTGGGCCGTAGAACGCGCCCGTGCCACCCAGTGTGCCGCCATAGACGGCGGTTGAGCTGGCAAAGTTCTCATTGTTCATGAACAACGCGCCGTTGCTGACGGTGAGGGATCCCGTGATGTTATTCGTGCCGGTGAGCGTCAGGGTGCCAGCGGCCAGTTTCACAATTGAACCCGCTCCGCTGATGGCGCCGCCGAAGGTCAAGTCGTTCGCGCGATTAAACACAAGCACGCCGTTGTCAGTCACAGGGCCGGTGCCGATGTCACCAGTGGTGCCGCCGTCACCGACTTGGATCGTGCCAGCGGTGATGACTGTGCCGCCCGGATAATCATTGTTAGCCGTGAGCGTCAGAACACCAAGACCACGTTGCTCTACGATGCCGCGGTTACCGAACGGCAGGGTCGGCGCGAAGGTGATGAGGCCCGGGAACGTAAAGTCTTCCGGATGGTTGAAGGCAACTCTCCGTGGATTTTCGTTCGGAGTGAGGCTGTTGGTGAAGAGGATGCCACCAACAATCGAGCCAGCACCGGGAGTGCCGCCATCGCCGAGAACAAGTGTGTTGTTGGCGATGATCGTGCCGCCTGTGTAAGTATTCGTGCCGGTCAAGGTCACGTCGCCCACGTTGACATTGTTGGCATCTACCAATATGCGACCCGTTCCGACAACAGGACCAGCGTAAATGAAGACTGCGTTGTCTTGGCGGACAAGTTTCAGGGTGCCATTATTGGTCACCATCGAACTGGACAGTGACCCTTGATTGCCTTGTGCAGGCTGGAACGTGGCGCCGGGTTCGATGAGTGTCCAACCGGTATAGGTGTTCGCGCCGAGCGCTTGAAACAGGTTGCCCGCACCTCGAACAATCACATTGCCCGTACCGCTAATGCCGCCGCCGCCAGACATGGTGAACGATCCAGTGCTGTCAAAGATGAAGGTGCCGTCGTTGACCACGGGAGCGGTGGAGTTCAATTTACCCGTCGCCCCGCCGTTGCCCACCTGCAAGGTGCCTGCAATGATAGTGGTCTGGCCTGCATAGCTGTTGTCACCGGGCAAAACGACCTTGCCCGTGCCATCTTTGGTAACGGTTCCGGTACCGCTCACAGTGCCATTGGTAAGAGTGCTGGAAGTGTTGAAGACGAGGCTGCCGTTGTTTAGGATGTTCCCGCTGCCCAGCGAGCCGCTGGCCCCGCCCACGCCAACTTGCAACGTTCCGGCAGCGATCGTGGTCGCGCCGGAATACGTATTGTTCCCGGTCAAAACCCACTTGCCCGCGCCGCTCTTCGTCAGCGCAGTCGCGCCACCATTGTCACCGAGCGAGGCTGCGAGAGTATTATCGTTCATGTCTGCGCCCGACAAGGTGAGCGTACGTGCGCCGGTGCCGCTCAAGGCGACTGAACCAGCGTTGCCCAGAGCCAACGCGCCAGAGCCTGAAGAGTTAATCGCACCGTTCCCAGTACCGAGCGTGAACAGACGATCACTGGTCGCCCCGCTGCCGGTGTATTGTAGTGTGCCGCCATTGAGCACCAAACTTCCTGCGGTGTTGTTCGCAGCACCGATGTCGCTCGCAGCTCCACCGTTGGCCAACGCACCGACGCTCACCGTGCCGCCGCTGATAGTGGTGGCACCACTGTAAGTATTGACGCCGCCTGCCAGCGTAAGAGTGGTGCTGCCACTCTTGGCCAAACCGCCGCTACCACCGATGAGGTTGGCGCCGCTTGATGTGATGCTGTAAATCTTGGCACTGCTGCTCACCGCAACGCCCGTAGGCGAAACCGGGGAATTGAGGACCACATTGGTCTCTCCCGTAGCGGTGTCGTCAAACAATGCGGTGTTGCCGTTGACAAAAACTGCCGAAATGCCGCCAGCCTTCCAGTTGTTCGCCGTGGCGGTGTCCCAGTTGCCGTTGCCCAAGCCAGTCCAGACAAACGCCAGTGAGGTGATGTTCAGTTTGATCGTATTGCCGTTGGTGGTGAGATTGCCACCGGCACCGGTCAACGTTCCGAGAGTGACCGCCGGGGCCGAGCCGCTGCTCCAAGAGAACAACGGGTAGCTTTGACCAATGGCGAACGTGCCGCTGTTGACATTGACGGTGATCGTGCCGCCAGCCGAAACTGAACCTGCCGCGATCAACGCGGTTGATGTGCTGGTGACGTTGTTGAATTCTAAGGTGGAACTGGTTCCCACAGTCAGCGTGGTCGGCGCGATCGGCGTGCCGGTGGCTTTGACACCGAGTGCCGCGCTGTTGGCAATCGTGATGTCCCCTGCGCCTGCTGAACCTTCAATCACCAGCTTACCAGCGCTGACCGTGGTCAATCCGCTGTAAGTGTTCGCACCGGAAATTGTCAGCGTGCCCGATCCGATTTTGGTGAACGTACCGCCACTGCTGGTCAGAGCGTTTGTGAGGGTCACACTCTGTCCACCCGTATCAATTCGATACGACTGGGAGGCTGCAGTGCTGAAGCGCGGGGAATAATCGAAGGTGTTGTTGACGCTGTATTGCAGCGTGCCACCAGTGAATGAAACCGTGCCGCCGACTCCAAGCGGTCCAAAAATGCCAGCGCTTTCCGCCCCGTTGACGACCAAAGCACCGCCACTGAGAATGGTATTGCCCGTATAGGTGCTCGCGCCGGAGACGGTGAGCGTGCCGTTGGCTACCTCCAGATTGCCGGAGCCAGAAATGACCCCGGTAAGAGTCTGCGCCTTGGAAGGAGCATCATATTTGAAAAGCGTTCCATTGTTGACGATGCCTTGGGAGCCTAAGGTACCCACCCCAGCCGGGCTAAGCACCGTATTATGCATCAGAACCACAGTGCCACCAACGATGGTGATGGGACTGTTAATGGCGCCGTTACCCACCGCCCCCGAAAGCGAAGGACCACCCCAATACAATGTGCCGGAACCGGTTTTCTGAATCAGAGTTCCCGGACCGTTGGCAACAATAAGGTTGTTGGTGACCCACCAATCTCCCGTTCCAGCAAACAACAAAACATGCACAGCGCCGCCGCCTGATTGTACCCGCACGTTGGGATAGATGATGCTCGGGGCCGTTGAATTATTGATGAATTGATGGAGCTGGTTGGCATTACCCGGTCGCCAAATGAGATTCAGTATGTTCGCGGAAGTATTTCCTAAACTGAACTGTGCGCTGGCCGTGTCATTAGAGATCGAAAGAATGGCAAGGTTGACAGAAGCCCCGACCGGAGAATAGATGTTCACGTTGCCGGTTTGGGGAGGGATCATGGAGAAACTCACCCCTGAGTTCCCGAAGCCGCTGGCCAGACCACCATTATAGTCCAAGGTGAGATTGCCGGGCACGATACCGCTCCACTGACCGATGTCACCCCCACCGGTACCGGTGATGACTGGCAAGGTGCCGCTCCAGTTGCTGGCAGCACCGACGTATGTTCCAGTACCATTTCCGCCGTTCCAAGGGCGTATCGTCTGGCCGAAGGCAGCCGTCGTAGCGAAGGCGCAGCACAGGAGGATTAATACTTTAATATCTTTGAGTCTTGTTTTCATGAACTGCAAGGTTGTCATAAAGACAGCTAGTTGATGGGGTTTGTTTGGTGTTTTCATTTTACTATTGGAGTTGGTGGTGTGTGGGTAGAGATAGATTGGTTGTGATGGTTTCGGTTCAGTTGTTGCATAGATTCTGTCAAAGAATGTATGGAAAACCATACGACGATTGTCGTATCTGCAGGAGACGGTCAAACCCGGTTGAAGTGTCCAAAAATGTCTGCTCACCATACGATAAATGTCGTATGGCCAAGCCTGCGGGACATCCCTGACGATGTCCCCACGCAGATGACAAATCCAATCACACGTTCGGACGGCTTGAGATCCTTCACGTTTGCCGTCCTGATGCTGCTTTCCAACATTGCGTCGAACAATGCTGTTGCCATTGGCGGAGCAAACTATGTGGAAACCATTCCGACGCCGGGCAGTTTTGCCTTGTGCGAAGGTGCTCCCGCAACACTTCTTGTGGACTCAAATGATTGGCCAGGCGTGACGCGTGCGGCTGGTGATTTGTCAACCGACATCAAGCGAGTCACCGGACAACGTCCCCAGATTCACAACCATCTCCCATCTGAGGAGACAAACATCGTCATCATCGGCACCATCGGAAAAAGCGATCTCATTTCCAGATTGATCCGCGAAAAGAAAATTGACGTCTCAGACATCGCTGGAAAATGGGAATCGTTCTTCCATCAAGTGATCGCCAAACCATTTCCGGGAATCGAAAGCGCGCTCGTCATCTGCGGCAGCGACAAACGCGGCACGATCTATGGCATCTACGATTTGTCCGAGCAGATCGGCGTTTCGCCGTGGCACTACTGGTCCGACGCGCCGGTTAGAAGACAGGAGCGACTCTTCGTCCGCGCGGGCAGGGTCGTTACCGGCCCGCCAGCGGTAAGGTATCGCGGCATTTTTTTGAATGACGAAGCCCCGGCGTTGAGCGGCTGGGTAGAAGAACGATTCGGTAAGGTCGAAGGATTGCCCAACGTCGCCAATTATGGTCGCGGCTTTTACACCAATATCTTCGAGCTGATGCTCCGTATCCGCGCGAACTATCTCTGGCCCGCCATGTGGAACAACGCGTTCAACGAGGACGATCCCGCCAACGCCCGTCTCGCCGACGAATATGGCATCGTCATGGGCACGTCACATCAAGAGCCGATGCTGCGCGCCCAGAAGGAATGGGATCGCAACCTCGGCAGGCAACACGGCAATTGGGACTACAACAAAACCAACCAGCGCCCCGTGCTCCATCAGTTCTGGCGCGAGGGCGTGAGACGGAACAAAGACTACGAGAGCATCATCACGATGGGTTTGCGCGCCGAGAACGACAGCGGCGAGCCGGTGGGCAAGGGATTGACCGAAGTAATTCTCGCCGAACAGCGAAAGATTCTGGCCGAAGAAATCAATTCCGACCTCACGAAAGTTCCGCAGACATGGTGTCTCTACAAGGAAGTCATGGGTTACTACAAAGACGGCCTGCGCGTGCCAGATGACATCACTTTGCTCTGGGCCGAAGACAACTGGGGCAACGTCCGCCGCCTGCCAACCGCAGCGGAACGCCAACGCAGCGGCGGGAGCGGCGTCTATTATCATTTCGATTACCACGGCGGCCCGCGTAGTTACCAGTGGATCAACACCAGCCCCATTGCCAAAGTCTGGGATCAGATGTCGCTGGCGAAACACTACGGCGCGGATCGCATCTGGATCGTCAACGTGGGCCATTTCAACAAGAGCGCCGAATTCCCGCTCGAGTTTTTCATGCACCTCGCGTGGAATCCGGATCGCTGGACGAACGAAAACCTCGACGAGTTCACTCGTCTCTGGACCGCGCGTGAGTTTGGCAACAAACACGCCGATGAGATCGCGCACCTCATCACCACCTACACGAAATTCACCGGGCGACGAAAACCTGAACTGCTCGATGCGACGACCTACAGCCTGTTGAACTATCGCGAGTTTGAAACCGTCTCAGCCGACTTTGAATCTCTCGCCGAACGCGCGCAGAAAGTTTATGACCAGTTGCCGACTGAATCTCGCGACGCCTTCTACGGCATGGTGCAATACCCCATCAAGGCCGCAGCCGGGTTGCACGCGATGTATCTGGCCGCTGCCAGGAACGCGCTCTACACCAAGCAAGGTCGCGCCAGCGCCGAAGACTTCGCCGCAGAAACCCGCACGCTGTTCATCGCGCAAACAAATCTGGCCGACCACTTCAATCGCACTTTTGCTGGCGGCAAATGGAAGCACTTCATGGATCAAGCCTACATCGGCTATCAGAGCTGGAATCCTCCACGCAGCAACAACCTGAGCGCAGTCAGGCTCGTCGAGAGCTCGTTGCCCGAGGCAGCGGCAATGGGCGTGACTGTCGAGGGCGAAAGTGGAACGACTGGCGGCAAACTTCACTTCGACAAATTCGGCCAGGCCACGCGTTACGTTGAAGTCTTCAACACAGGGCAAAAGACTTTCGAGTTCGTCACCACTTCAAGCGCGCCGTGGATCGTCCTCAGTGAAACCAAAGGAACGATTGCGAAAGAACGCCGGTTTGAAGTCAGCGTGGATTGGAGCAAAGCACCCGCAGGCAAAGCCAGCGCACAGATCAAAATCTCTGGCGCGGACACGAATTTCACAGTCCACGTCAGTGCGTTCAATCCGTCAGAGCAAACGTATCAGGGATTTGTTGAATCCGATGGATGCGTATCCATCAACGCGGAGCACTTCACAAAGAGATCGGATGCTGGTACGAAGCGTTGGATCAAAATCCCAAACTATGGCCACACGCTTTCCGGTATGCGCGCAGACGGTCCACCCGAAGTCCTCGCCACACCGGGCAAGGATTCGCCATGCCTCGAATATCAGATGCACTTGTTCAATCCGGGGCAGATCGAGGTTGAGGCCATCGTCGGCCCGACGCTGAATTTCATTCCAGACCGACCGCTACGCTACGCCGTCGCGTTCGACAATGAAGAGCCCCAGATCATCACAGTTGTCCCCGCGAATTTCGACGTGCGCAACGGCAACCGCGACTGGGAGGAATCGGTGAAGAACAACTGTCGTCGCATTGTCTCCAAACACACCGTCACCGCGCCCGGCACTCACACACTTAAAGTTTGGATGGTGGATCCGGCTGTCGTACTGCAAAAGCTCGTCGTCAACACCGGCGGTGTTAAGCCTAGCTATCTCGGCCCGCCGGAAAGTTATCGCCGATCTAAAACTTCAACGGCTTCCACTCATTGACCAGATGTAATGCTGCGACGTGAGATGACTCGATAAAGTTCTGTTAGACAACTGGCGGAAACCTAGCCTGTAGTTTCTTCGCGTATCCTCAAACTGTCGTCGTCCGCTTGATCTCCATCGCTCACTTCGGTTCAGCCAACTTGAAACCCAGAATACTCAACATCTTCTCCGCGTAGCGTCGCCCCAATTCGCGGTAACCCGCCGGACTGAAGTGCAGTTTGTCGCCCAACACAGCGCAGCCTTGCGATGAAACAACCTGCGCTGTCGGAATCGTCTGGGGCAGTGCGCCGATGATCTTATTCATGCTCGCGCACACGCCCTTTTGCTCCGCATGAACCACCTCGCCCGCAATCAATGGAACTTCCTCAGCCTTGAGGTTCAAGTCGCGGAGCAGATTCTCGTAAACTCCCTTCACTTTCGCGGGCCATTCCTTGTCGTTCGTGTTCGACTCGCCTTGATGGAGCAAAATGCCCTTTATCACCCCGTCTTCCTGCGCGCGCTTCGCCATCAGCACGAGATGCGCGTAGGGATTTCCGCCGTAGGTGGCGATGATGTTGGTCATCCAGTTCGGCGCGGTGGCGGCATACGACTTATAATTTTCCTTGTCGAACAACTCGATCTTGCAACCGCCGATGGAAACATTGACGACGCCCACGCGGATGTGCGGCGGAAGATTTGAAACCAAGGTGCGACCAAAATAATCCGCCGGGCCAATGCCTGCCGAAGGCCGGCTCAACGGCGGAATCGCCGGATACCAGTTACCCTTCTTCCGTTCGAGGCGCGGAAAATCCACCACCGCCAACATCTGAAATCGTTCATCCACCGCTTTCTTGTCCTGCTCTTCCAAACCCGGAAAACCCTCCATGTTCGACTGCCCCAAACACAGGAACACAAAGAGGTTTGTGTCCCTAGCGACAGCAGTCATCTGGAGACAAATCAAGGCAACTGCCAATGACCCTAGGAATTTGATTTTCTTCATGCTTGGAACGGAATCCTTCATTCAACTCTCGACGTCGGCTCGGTTGCCACGCGAATCACGGCATCGAACGCAGGCTTGGGCTGATTGTTGCCATCGAAGAGGAGTGGTTTGCCGTTAGCCCGCCAAGACACCGCGTCGTTCACGCCCCATAGCGTGACCATCTTCACAGAGTCGCGATGCTTCACGAATGCCCGGAAAAGATTCGCGTATTGGTCCGCGAGCCGTTTGTTGGCGTCATCTATCAGTCCACCCTGCGTGGAAGCGGCGTTTTCAGAAATGTCCGCCCCGCCGTTCTGCTGGCCAGCGCGCGCGCCGTTGACATCAAGTTCGGTGATGTGGATGGGCAGACCGAGCGATGCGATTTCCGTCAGGCACGCATCCATGCCCTCAAAGCTCGGCGACGAAACATTGACGTGGGCTTGCGAGCCGATGGCATGAACCGGAACTTTTTTCTCTTGGAGCGACTTGATGAGTGTGATGAGCTTCTGCCGCTTCGCGGGACTTTCCAAGCCGTAATCGTTGTAACGAAGAATCGCATCCGGGTCGGTTTCATGTGCGTATTCAAAAGCCTTGGCGATGAAATCCGGCCCGATGATTTCGAGCCAAAGTGAATTGCGCAGGACGTTTGTGCCGGTGTCGGAAATGGCTTCGTTCACAACATCCCAGACCTTTATTTTGCCTTTGTAGCGTCCCACCACGGTATGGATGTGTTCACGCATCCGGGCGAGCAATTCATCACGCGACGCGCGTGGGCCGGAATATCCAAAGCGGTCAGCCCGGCGTTCGCCGGGCGCGGTTGTGACGGCTGGCGGCGGATTCGTTCCTGCGAAAACCCAACCGGGAGTTTGCGAATGCCAGACCAGCGTGTGCCCGACGAGATGGAGTCTGTTGTTCAAACCGAAATTCACGAACGCATCAGCAGGGCCAAAATTGTAGCCGTCAGCTCCGGCGCGTGGATGGATTACTTCCCACTTTAAATCGTTCTCTGGAGCGGCATGGTTGAACTGCCCCAACACGACCCCCGTGTCTTTGCGAACTTGCTCCATGTTCCGATTGGCGTTGTTGACCAGACCTGGATTGCCGGTCGCAATCGTTTGATTAACGGCCACACCAACCATGAAATGATCTTTGTAGGCATCCTTGAGGGAAGACTTATCGGCAGAATGAATTGTCCCCGCTGTGGTCAGCAGCAGCATTGCGATGATGAAGCTGGTGTGTGAGAAGATTTTTTGGAAATGTGTATTCATAAATTCATGGTTCGTGCGAACCAGTCGAACATGATGGACTGGTTTGTTGCGAGATCATGTGGAGGCTACGGGCACACTCACCCCCGAGATATACGACAAGTGTCGTATATCGTTCGCTACCGAGACCATGAATCTTGCCCACATTCGAATCATATGATTCAACGCGACAATGGCTTTTTGCTGAAGCGACCGAAGTATTCGAGAATCTGATCGCGCCACTTCGCAGAGTCTGCGACTTGGATAGCGAGGCGATCCGCGACTTCCTTGTGACGCCGAGCATCAATCTTGCCCGCCAGTGATTCCCAAGTCCTCTGCAATTCTGCCGCTTGAGCCACACCCATCTGATATTTCGTGCAGAGTTCCTCCCACAACGTTTTCCCGGACTTCATGCGGCGATCCCACGCGCAACGATGAAACCAGAGGAGATATTTCTCCGGGCAGTGTGCTAGGTCATCGAACTCGTCAGCCAACGGCGGGAAGTATTGTTCCACCGCGCGATTGCCGCGTTTCGTGCGGTCAAAACCGATTCCTTCGGCGGAAGCCTGATGGTAATACGTCGCCGTCCAATCAGGACGCGGCGCGCGATCGTTCCACGGCATCGGCGCGTAATGATCGCCACCGATCAAATGATGCAAGCCGAGCGGCATCGTGTAGTTCACGAACGTCTCATACGACGACATCATCATCCCGTGGATGACCGCCACGACTTTGTCATCGTTGGAAAACGTCATGCGTGTCCACTCGTCGGCGATCTGCGCGGCGGACGATTCCGGATTCCAAGACAGCCGTCCGCACGCATACCAGTTGGCTTGCGAGAAATGATGTCCGCACCAGTTCGTGTCTAAACCGGGATTCACCACCGACGCCATGCCGGTGATGCGACTCGGGTGTACCTGACCGGCGAGCACCTTGGCCACGGTTGATCCCTTGCCCTTGGCATACGTGTCCGACTTCAAGAACTCCTCCCATTGTGTCCCGAGATAAACCAAGTGCTTCGCGTGGCCGAGATATTCCTGGCTGGGTTGGATTTCAGCGATGATCGGCGTTTCCTTCAACGCGCCGAACAGCGGATGAAACGGTTCACGCGGCTGGAAATCCAAAGCGCCATTCTTCACCTGCACCGCAACGTTCGGACGGAACTTGCCATCGAGTCGGGTGAACTCTACGTAAGCACGCTTGAGCCGATCCGCATCCACGTCCTCGTCATAAACAAACGCGCGCCAGATGACATTGCCTTTGTGCGGGGCAAGCGCGTCGGCCAGCACATTCGCGCCCTCGGCGTGGGTTCGCCCGTAAGTTTTCGGGCCGGGCTGACCTTCAGAATTGGCCTTCACGAGAAAGCCGCCGAAGTCAGGAATCAGTTTGTAGATTTCAGCGGCTTTAGCCTTCCACCAATCAATGACTTTAGGATCAAGTGGGTCAGCAGTGGGCAATCCCCCCAAGCGTTGTGGCGCGGCGAAATTTGCGCTGACATATATCCGCACGCCATAAGGCCGCCATGTCTCCGCCAGCGCGGCAACTTTGCGGAGATTGTCCAGCGCGAGAATCTGCGTGTTGGCGTTGACGTTGTTGATGACCGCGCCGTTGATGCCGATGGAGGCGCAAGCGCGGGCGTAATCGGCATAGCGCGGACTGATCTTGTCCGGCAACTCGTTCCATTGCCACAACGAGCGCCCAGCGTAACCGCGTTCAATCGTTCCGTTGGGATTGTCCCAATGATTCAACAACCGAAGCTGGAGCAACGGCTTCTCCACGATGTCGAGTCTCTCAATCGGCTGACCGGTTTGCATCAACCGGAGGAAATGGAAACTGCCGTAGAGCGCGCCGCTGTCAGTGTTGGCAGCGATCACCGTCACCGGTGTGTTTTCAACTCGCACCGAGCGGATGATGAAACCTTCGTCGCCGATGCCGCGCAACTCTGCGGCCCAATTCAAATCGCGCACGAACGCAGAGCTCGCTGGTGTGCCGACGATGACCAGTCCCTCCGCCAGACCAGTGTCTCTCCGCTGAATCGTGGCGGTCAGCATCAGTGAGGTAGCCATTCGCAATTCATCGCGGATGACGTCGCTCGTGGCCGAAGTCCCGTCCACGCGAATCTGTCGCACAATACGGCGATAGCTTTTGGCGGCATCACCCGGAGGCTCGTAACGCAGCCAGAGTTTGTAGCCGTCTTCATCCGCGAGTGAATTGGCCGGCTCGGCAGCGAGCGTGCGCGTCACCTCCCCGCCGACACACAGACCGGCAGCACCTGTTAGTCCCGCCACCACAAATTCTCGGCGCGTCAGCTTCATGATTTTTGACTTAGAGTTTCGGATGTCGGGGGTGAGTTCATTTGCTTGCGGTAAGTTGATCACTCACGCGGAAAAAGTCGAACTCCGCGTGACCGCCCGCCGTCTTCGTGGCGTAGTTGAAAAGACCAAAGCGATAGCCCATGAAATGCGGAAGCGTGTAGCTCATCTTCAATTCATTTCCGATG
>JANPGI010000106.1:0-1789 GCA_031423875.1 Verrucomicrobiota bacterium
GGGGTTCAAACTTCGGGTTCACTACGGGACAGCCTCTGTCTCATTCCCGTCACCGGCGTGCTAGAAATCATTCAGCGGCGAACAGCGGGTCAGCGTGAAGATGTCCGTGGAATCATCCTCCACCAATCCCATGCTCTTGAAGGCATTCCCACGCATCAGAAAGGAATTTGATGTCTTCTGGTCATCACGATCCGCAGCAAGCGCCACGGGCACAGTGGAGGTCGTGCTGGTGGAGGTGGGTGAGCTTTTTGCGGTGATCAACTTGGGCGTGTGCGACGACGTTCTCATAAATTTTTCCCGGCGAACCACTGCTTTTCCAACGGAGGAGATGTCGCAGTAGGCTCTCGTGACCGGCTTCGATGAAATCAATCGCATACCGTGTGCCAGCGGAAAATACTGTGGTGAAGCGAGGTTTGACGGAACTGGAGCGCCGCCGGAAAGGGTCTTGATATTGTGCGTTCCGAGCGAGTCGTGATTCAACCCAAAAACCGGAATAGGAACCGCGGATGACGCGGATACCACGGATGGGAAGGGTCTCCCAAGCAGAGCGGCTGTACTGATTTCCCCCCGGGTATGATTAGAGACGGGTGAGGGATTTGACGGGCCGCGAGCGGCCTCTCTCTCGCAGCGCGCCGCAAGCTTCACGGCAGCAAGCCACGATAATACCTCGCGCCCGGACTGCCCGGCGGCGTGTTCGTATATTCCCAACGATTCGTCGCCAGTGTGTTCGTCACCACAGAAGTCCACGCCACGAGATCGGTGG
This sequence comes from Verrucomicrobiota bacterium, assembly GCA_031423875.1. GTDB lineage: Bacteria > Verrucomicrobiota > Verrucomicrobiia > Limisphaerales > JADLHS01 > JADLHS01. The sequence continues at coordinate 764 of JANPGI010000106.1, forward strand.
AGTTCTGCAAGATCACTGTCTGCCCTGCCCCGCCATTCACGCCGATGCGATATTGCGTCGCGTTCAGTTTCACGATGTCCAACGTCGGAGGTAAGCGTGGCGCGATGACCTCAACCAACTCCGGCGCGTAAAGATGACGTGTCCGTCCGCCGCCGGTGATCGTGGCCAACACCGTGTGAAAACCGGGCGCGGCGTTCGATGCGGCGAGCGTCAGGTTCGTCGTGCTGAAACTGACGAAGCCCGCGCCGTTTCCGGGCACGACGATCTGTTGCAGCAACGTCTGGTTCGTGTTCAGCGGATTCAGGTCAGTGTCGAGATAGATGCGGAGTGTGGCGAAGCTCGTGTTGGGTTGCGCCCATTGATAATAAAACTTCACTGGCATCGCCTGGCCTTGCTCGACGCGATTCGTCGTCGTGCGGTTGAACTTGATCACGTCCGGCCACGCGCCGTTGTTGGCGGGAAGCGCGGTGCGATTGTTGGTCACGCCTGCGCCCAGATCCCACCATTGGTTGTAGCCTTCGCGGATCATGGGGAAACCGCCGCCCACGGGTTGCTGCGTGCTCGTGCGATCCGCCCCGCCGATGAGACTGTAGATGAAACCCGCCCGCGCACCCTGCGTCTCATAAGCCGTCCACCAATCCGTGCGTTGCGCCGCGAGCAATGTCACCTCCGCGTCGCTCAACGGCGTGTTGGTGTTCAGCGTGCCGTGATACCACAGATGCACGTCCGAATGCGCGCCGCCCACGCCGGAATAACCGCCGCCATTGCTCGTCAGCTTGCGCACGAACGCGCCCGCCACAGATTGACCGAACACAAAGAAGTCCGAGTTCTGCCAGTAGTTATCGTGGAACAACACGTTCTCGTAAGTGTTCATCAACGCATCAACAGCGGCATAACCGCCATCGAACGGAAACCCTGGCGCGTTCAACGGATGCGGATCGAGCGTGGTCAGATGATCCACCCAGATGCCGTTCGTGCCCAACAACCGGCTGACTTCGCAAAGCAACGACCCGCCGCGACTGTGAC
>JANPGI010000107.1:0-1967 GCA_031423875.1 Verrucomicrobiota bacterium
GTTCACGCGCTCGTCGGCGGCAAGGTGGTGGTGAAGCCCGGCGAAACTTTCGATGGCGCGACAGTTGTCATCCGCGACGGATACATCGAAGCGGTCGGGAAAAATATCGTCGCGCCTGCGGATGCGCGTGTGTGGGATGCTAATGGGCTGACGATCTACGCCGGGTTCATTGAATCCTATTTGCCGCTCGGTCAGACGAATCAACCTATCTCCACAAGCGGCACCGAAACCATCAACGCTTCCACGTTGACTGCGGGCGGCGTGAATTTCTTTGGCGCACCCGGTCAACGCACTGACCCCGGGCAGAGCGGCGCGGGCTATGAGGTTTCCAAGATTGTGCCGGAGACACGCGCGGCGCGTGGTTACTCGCCTGACAAGAAAGTGATCGAGCCGTTGCGTGAACTGGGTTTCACCACAGCGGTCATCGCGCCGACGCGCGGCATCGTGCGCGGGACAAGTGCGCTGGTGGCGTTGGCTGAACTCGACCCGAACGAAGTCATCGTGAAGCCGGATGTGTTTCAACACATCGCGTTCGAGACACACGAGGAAGATGAAAGCGCGTATCCAGGTTCGTTGATGGGAACGATTGCAACGGTGCGGCAGAGTTTCTTTGACGCGCAACATTACGCGCTCGATCAAGCGGACTGGCAGAAGAAACCCCAAGGCCGCAAGCGACCGGAATTTGATCCATCACTGGAAGCACTCGCGCCCGCAGCAGGCGGAAAGCAGCGTGTGTTGTTCGAGCCGGGCAGCGCGTTGATGGTAGATCGCTCGGCGCGTGTGGCTGGGGAATTGAAACTGGATTTCGCCATAGTCTCCTGCGGCCAGGAATGGCGGCGACCCGATCTCGCGAAGGAGACGGGCGCGACATTCATCGTGCCGGTGAACTTTCCGAACCTGCCCAAGCTGCCGAGCGAGGATGATTGGGAACAGGTGACGCTCGACAATCTGCGCGCGTGGGATTGGGCGGCGGAGAATCCGGCACTGCTCCGTCAGCAGAAACTCGACATCGCGCTAACGACTTACTCGCTCGCGGACAAAAAAGTTTTCCGCAAGAACGTGAAGGCAGCGGTGGAGCGTGGCTTGTCCGAGGACGATGCGCTCGCGGCGCTAACGACCGTGCCCGCAAAGCTCTGCGGCATGGAAAAACAACTCGGCACGATTGAGCCGGGTAAGATCGCGAACCTGACCATTGTGGACGGCAAAGGTTACTTCGATCCCGAAGCGCGCGTGCGTGAAGTGTGGGTGGATGGCCGTAACTATCATGTTCAACCTGCGAAGGACTCTGAAAAAGAAAAGAAGAAGGACGAAGTTGCGGACAAGGAGAAAGAAGCCAAAGACAAAGCGGACAAGGAAAAGAAGGACGCGGAGTTGAAAGAGCTTCAGAATAAGCGCGTGGCGCGGAGTCCGATGGAGGGGCGTGGGACGATTAATGACAAAGCCTATTATCTATTTAACAAGGCAACGGTGTGGACATGTGCCTCGAAAGGAATCGTTAAGACTAATCTCTTGATCGCACACAATAAAATTGGTGGCTCATACGAGACTCAGCCTTGGGGAGGTCCACCTCCAGTAGGCATTGATTGCTCTGGTCTCCACATCACCCCCGGCTTGATTGACGCGCACAGTCACGCGGCGATTCTTGGCGCGGTGAACGAACCCACGCTGCCCTCGACTGCGATGGTTCGCATCGGTGACGTGGTGAATTCTGAGACGAAGAACATCAGCGAGCAACTCGCTGGCGGATTGACCACGGCGAATCTGCTGCACGGCTCGGCGAATCCCATCGGCGGGCAGAACCAGATCATCAAGCTGCGCGACGGTGCAAGCCCGGAAGGAATGAAGTTTGAGGACGCGCCGCAGGGCATCAAGTTCGCGCTCGGCGAAAACGTCAAGCAATCCAACTGGGGCGAGAAGTTCACGACGCGCTTTCCGCAATCCCGCACGGGCGTGCCGACGTTTTATCG
>JANPGI010000108.1:0-5418 GCA_031423875.1 Verrucomicrobiota bacterium
TTGACCCAATCCGCTGTCATGCCGTCCTGCGATTCCACGGCGCGGATGGCGATGGTGAAGTCATACGTCCGTTCGTCGCCCATCACACCCACACTGCGCACCGGCAGCAACACGGCAAAGCTCTGCCAAATCTTGTAGTAAAGTCCGCACGCTTTCATCTCCTCGACCACGATGGCGTCGGCGTTACGGAGAATCTCACAGCGCGCGGGAGTCACTTCACCAAGGATACGCACGGCTAGTCCAGGACCGGGGAAAGGTTGTCGCCAGACAATTTCTTTCGGCACGCCAAGTTCTTCGCCGAGCAAGCGCACTTCGTCTTTGAACAAACATTTCAGCGGCTCGACGAGTTTGAACTTCATGTTCTTGGGCAAACCGCCGACGTTGTGATGGCTCTTGATGAGCGCAGCGGGATTGCCTGCGATGGGGATGGACTCGATCACGTCTGGGTAAAGCGTACCTTGCGCGAGGAACTTCGCTTTGCCCGCACGTTTGGTTGCAGCTTGGAAAACTTCGATGAACGTCTTGCCGATGATCTTGCGCTTCTTTTCCGGGTCGGTCACGCCCTTGAGTTTGCGTAGGAACAGCGCGGCGGAGTTTTCGTATTGCAGCTTCACCTTGAAGTTGCGACCAAAAACTTCCTGCACGACTTCGGCCTCGCGTGAGCGAAGCAGGCCGTTGTTGACGAAGATGCAAGTGAGTTGCTTGCCGATGGCTTTATGCAACAACGCCGCAGCGACACTCGAATCCACGCCACCGCTCAAGCCGAGGACGACGTGTTCCTTGCCGACTTGCGCGCGGATTTCTTCGACAGCCTGGTCAATGTAACTACGCATCGTCCAGTTTTTGCCGCAACCGCAGACACCGTGGACGAAGTTGGAGTACACCTCGCGACCGCGCGGTGTATGGACGACTTCGGGATGGAATTGCAGGCCAAAGAATCGTCGCTCACGATTTTCGATGGCCGCATACTCCGAGTTCTCAGTGGCTGCTACGGGTTTGAAACCGTTCGGCAGTTTCGTGAGTTTGTCGCCGTGCGAATTCCAGACCTGAAGCGTCTTCGGCAACTTGGCGAACAGCGCGCACGAACCATCCTTCACTGTGAGCGTGCCTTTGCCGTATTCGCGTTTGAGACCTTTCTCCACCTTGCCGCCGAGGAAATGCGCGAGCAGTTGCACTCCGTAGCAGATGCCGAGGACGGGAACGCCAAGGTTAAAGATTTCCTTATCCGGCAACGGCGCGTTCTTCGTGTACACCGAGGACGGTCCACCCGAAAGGATGATGCCGCTGGGTTTCAGAGCGGCGATCTCGGCGGCGGGCGTGTTGAAGTGGAGGATGGTGGAATAGACGTTGCACTCGCGGATACGGCGCGCGATGACTTGCGTGTATTGCGAGCCAAAATCGAGGATGACAATTTGTTCGGTCATAGGATGAAGTTTTTTTAGTTACCCCTCACCACCTCTCTCCATCGGATTGGGAGAGAGTGGCCGCCAGGCCGGGTGAAAGGATTGTTGAGGTTGTTTAGCCCAGGATACGGCGGCCTTCGTCGAGGAAGATCCCTTTGAAATTCATCTCCAACGCTTGGGCGTTCGTCGCCTTCGCCATCGCTTCTTTCTCTGAGACTTTGCCTTGTTTCACGAGGTTGAAGAGTGCCTGATTGAAATTCAACATGCCGTCGTCGGTTCCTGTCTCGATGGCCACTGCGAGTTTGTCCAAACGGTTTTCTTCGATGAGTTTTTTCACCGTGCCGGTGTTGATCATGATCTCCAACGCAGGCGTCATCTTGCCCGCAATGGTCGGCACCATGCGCTGGCAGATCACGGCTTGCAATGTTCCAGCAAGCTGGCGGCGGACTTGTTCGCGTTCGTTGGCGTCAAAGAAATCAAGAATGCGCGTGATGGATTGCGACGCGTTGGTGGTATGCAGTGTGGATAACACAAGATGCCCGGTGTCTGCCGCGCTCATGGCGGCGGCAAAGCTGGTGCTATCGCGCATTTCACCGACCATGATGATGTCCGGGTCCTGACGCAGGACATGTTTGAGCGCGTGATGGAATGAAAGCGTATCAAGGCCAACTTCGCGTTGTTCGATGACGGATTGGTTGTCCTCGAACACGAATTCGATCGGGTCTTCCAACGTGATGATGTGCTTTTTGAAGTTGCCGTTGATGTGTTCGATCATGGCAGCGAGCGTCGTGGACTTGCCGCTGCCGGTTGAACCCGCCACCAGCACGATCCCGCGATGCGCTTCCGCGATCTTCCTGATCTGTGGGAGCAAGCCGAGTTCCTCAAAGCTCGGCACGTTCGTCTTCACATAACGCATGGCCAGACACCATTGGCCGCGTTGCTGAAAAAGATTTGTACGGAAGCGTCCGACGTTGGGGACGAAATAAGAGAAGTCCGCTTCGCGCTCATCCTCGATCTTTTTCTTCATGTGCGGCGGAGTGATCGTCGCGATCACGTTGTTCATCCAACTCTCTGTCGGATGCGGGCACTCGATGGCGATCAACTCTCGGTTGATTCGGAAAATGATAGGTGTGCCGATCTTGACATGGACATCTGACGCGTGACCATCCACGGCTGTCTTCAAAATTTTGTAGAACAATTCCATGCCGCGAGATTAGCAGACCGTCGTCCGGACTCCAAAGCTGAAAAATATCGCAGGGGGATTCGAGGGTGTGATTAAAGACGGGCGAAGGCGGCGTTCCTAGATTCACCATGCCCGGCATTGCCTCACCCGACTTTAATCACAACCGTGATTCAAAGATTGGGTGACGCGCCCTACCAATCCATGACAGCATGATCCAATTTGACCGCTCCGGAAATAATTGTCTCTTGCTCCACTGCACCCACCGCTTAACCTGTGCCCGTGGATTGGTTCACAGGCAACAGTTCTGGTCGGCATCTTTTCCTGCTCGCCGTCATTCTTTATGGCGTGAGCATGATTTACTCGGTGTTTCTATGGCGGAAAGGTTTTCGCCGGGATGATCGCGTCAATTTTCTGCTGTTGCTCGTGGCGTTTGTTCTTCACACCGCTGCGTTGTTTCAACGTGGTTTTTCTCTGAATCGTTGTCCGGTCAACAATCTTTTTGAGGCGATGGTTTTCTTCACATGGGCGACCGCTGCGGCGTGTCTCGTCATCGGACTGATGCCGCGCCTTCGCTTCATCGGAGCGTTTGTTTCGCCCGTGCTGTTTGCGGTGGGAGTGTTTGCCTTGATGCCCTCGCTGGATCCGCCGCATGGAGACAGGCCCGTTTTTTCCGGTGGCATCAGAAGCCTTCACGCGGCGACGATCATGCTCGCGTATGGGGCGTTCGGGTTGTGCGCGGCTGCGGCGGCGATGTTTCTGACGCAGCAACACAATCTCAAGTTCGACAAGCTTCGTGCGATGTTTTCGCTGCTGCCATCCATCGAACGGCTCAACAAAGTCACATCGCGTCTCGCGCTTGTGGGTTTTGTGCTGTTCACCATCGGACTGGCGGCGGGAGGACAACTGCCGCACGAAAACGGAGTCATCTATTGGCGCGAGACGAAGGTGCTGTGGTCGGCGTTCGTGTGGTTGCTTTACGCAGGGCTGTTGTTTGGCCACATGCGGGCTGTGTTCACCGGACGAAGATTCGCCATCGGATTGATCAGCCTCTTTGTGTTTCTCGTGCTGACATTCTGGGGCACAAACCTTCTCTCGCCGTTGCACAATCCATGAGCATCGTTGTCGTGGGACTCAGTCATCGGACGTCGCCCGTGGAGTTGCGGGAACGATTCGCCTTTGCAGAAACCAAGATTCCAGCCGCGCTCCTGAAACTCCGCAACGACGGCATCGCGACCGAAGCCGTCATCCTCTCCACCTGCAATCGCGTCGAACTTTACATCGCCACGACAAACGAACCAACTCAGGCTATCCGCGAGTTGAAAAAGTTTTTCGCTGGCGTCCACTCGCAAGCCGAGCCGAGCGGTCAGGAACTTTACGCGCTGCACGAACCGCACAGTGTGCATCATCTGTTCAAAGTCGCGTGCGGACTCGACTCGATGGTTCTCGGCGAGACAGAGATATTGGGTCAGCTCAAGCAGGCTTACGATCTCGCGTTGAAAAGCGGACACACGGGAGCGCGATTGAACAAAACGTTTCAGCGCGCCTTCAACGTCGCCAAGCAAGTCCGCACGGAAACCAACATCCAACGCGGCAGCATCTCGGTGGCATCCGTCGCGGTGGAACTCGCGGAGAAAATCTTCAGCACGCTAGAAGGTCACGAAGTCATGGTCATCGGCGCAGGCGATACGAGCGAGAAGACTGCGCGAGCGTTGTTATCGCGCGGAGCCAAGAGCATCGTCGTGGCGAACCGTTCGCACGAACGCGCAGAAGTTCTCGCAAAAGACCTGGGGGGTCGCGCGGTGAAGTTTGATGACTGGTCGCGGGAGTTCGAGAAGGTTGATATCGCCATCAGCAGCACCGCTGCACCGCACCACATTCTGGATCGCGCCAAGCTCGAACCGTTGATGAAGCTGCGGCGCAATCGTCCGCTGCTCCTGATAGACATCGCTGTGCCACGCGACATTGACCCTGAGGTGAATCACTTGGACAACGTCTATCTCTACAACGTGGACGACCTGCAAAGCATCGCGAACGATTACCTCGATCAGCGTAAAGAGGAGATCGTGAAATGCGAGGCGATCATCGAGGAAAAGGCGAGAGCGATGGTGGCGAGGGACGCGGTACGCGGTGCGTGTTGCGTCAAGTATTCAGCGGAGGGTTCTGGCCTATGAGCGATTTGGCGAACCGCCCGATCATCATTGCAACTCGTGGTAGCGCACTGGCCTTGGCGCAGACGCACTTGATCCTCGCCCAATGCCGGGCGGCTTTTCCTGAATTAAGCTTCGATTTCCAAGTCATCAAAACCACGGGCGACAAACTCCAGACAGCTTCGATGTCCAAGACAGATCCGAGTTTGCCAAAAGGACTGTTCACCAAGGAACTTGAAGTCGCACTGCTCAACGGTCAGGCCGATCTCGCAGTTCATAGTCTGAAAGATTTGCCCACAGAGCTGCCGGATGGATTGATGCTGGCCGCCACGCCGCAGCGCGCGGATGTGCGCGATGTTTTGATCTATCGGGCCGCTGGACGGAGTGGGCTTCGTGGTTTTCAATCGAACGCCACGCTCAAGGATTTTCCGAACGGCGCAACTATCGCCACCAGCAGCACGCGGCGCGCGGCGCAATTGAAACTGGCTCGCCCCGATCTGAACATCGTGGAGATACGCGGCAACGTAGCCACCCGCATGTCAAAGGTGGCCGAACGTGCCGAGCTGGATGCCACCGTGCTCGCGCTCGCTGGAATCACGCGTCTCCATTTCACCATCGCACCGGATGGAAAGGTATCGGGTGATGGAGTTCCCGATGGGTTGCTCGCCACGGTGATTGACGTGGA
>JANPGI010000109.1:0-8955 GCA_031423875.1 Verrucomicrobiota bacterium
CGATGCGGCCCTTCGGTTTGAGCAAAGTCTTCAGGCCCGCGACGAAGTCATTCGTGTCCGGCGCATGGGCGAAGACGTTGTTGCCAAGAATCAAATCAGCCTGGCGATTTTTCGCAGCAAGGTCGCTGGCGATTTTCTTCCCGAAGAATTCGACTAGCGTCTCGATTCCTTTTTCGCGGGCGATTTTGGCGATGTTCGCGGCGGGTTCGATGCCGAGGCATGGAACTTTCGCCTTCACGAAGTTTTGGAGCAAGTAGCCGTCGTTGCTGGCGACTTCGACGACGAGGCTCTGGCCGTTCAGGCCGAATTCCTTCATGTAACCGTCGCACGCTTCACGCGAGTGGCGGAGCATGAGATCGGAGAATGAAGAGAAATACAGATACTCGGAGAATAGTTCGACCGGCGGGACGAGGTCGGTGATTTGAAGCATCCAGCAGGATTTGCAGACGGCGAGGCGAAGCGGAAACTTCGGCTCCTTCTTCGCGAGGTCGGCGGGCGTGAGAAGATTGTTCGCCAGTGGTTGTTGGCCGAGATCCAAGATGGGGGCGGCGTCAGTGCTGCCACAGGAACGGCATTTCAAACTCAAGCTCATGCGGGTTTGGTCCAGGAAAGATTTTTGGCGCGGGCGGCGGCGGCGTAGTCGTCAATCTGCGCGCCGGTGAATTTCAACATGTCGGGATTCTGGCGCGCGTGCCGTTCGTGATACCACGAGATGGTGCGCTGGACGGTTTCATCAAACGTCCAACTTGGATACCACTTGAGCCACGCGCCGGCTTTTTCGATGGAGAGCGAAAGCAAGGTGGCTTCGTGAACACTGCCGGGTGTCGAGCCGTCGGTCCATTGACCGGGCCACGAACGCAACACTTCTTCGACGAGGCGGCGTACGGGTTGGCGCGAACTGGGTTCGGGGCCGAAGTTAAACGGTGACGCTAGGCGGGAAGTTTTTCCTTCCTTCGCGAGTTGCGCGCCAAGCCACAGATAACCGCTCAGGCATTCCAACACATGTTGCCACGGACGAACGGCGACAGGATTGCGGACGAGAATCGCTTTGTTGTCCTGCAACGCGCGGATGCAATCGGGCACGATACGATCCGCCGCGTAATCACCCCCGCCGATGACGTTGCCCGCGCGCACCGTGACGACTGGGCCAAGCGCGGGATTCGGCAGGAAGAAGGAGCGATTCCACGCAGCGACGACGAGTTCCGCCGCGCCCTTGCTCATCGAGTAAATATCGTGGCCGCCCATCGGATCGTTTTCGCGATAGGCAAATTCCCACTCGCGGTTCTCGTAACACTTGTCGCTCGTGACGCAGACGGTGATGCAATTGATCGTCGCGAGCCGGATGGCTTCGAGTAGATGCGCAGTGCCGTTGACGTTGGTGTCGAGTGTGGAGAGCGGTTCGGTGTAAGAAAGGCGGACGATAGGTTGTGCGGCGAGATGGAAGATAATTTCCGGCTGAACTTCCTTCACGACGGCGGCGAGAGCTTTCGCGTCGCGGATGTCGCACATGATCTCGCGCTCGAACGTGCCGGGCTGGATGATTTCGTGAAGATTGGGATTCGTCGGCACGGGGAGCGCAAGACCGGTGACCTTTGCGCCGAGCTTTTTTAGCCAGAGCGAGAGCCATGCGCCTTTGAAACCGGTGTGGCCGGTGACGAGGACGCGCCGGTTGGTATAATAGCCGCCGAACATCACCAGACTTTCCACGGCGCTTTGCCGCTGTTCCAGAGGTTGGTCAGCAATTGTTGCTCGCGGAACGTGTCCATGCACTGCCAGAAGCCGGAGTGCTGGTAGGCCACGAGTTGTTTTTCCGTCGCAAGCGTGTTCAACGGTTCGTTCTCGAAGACGCAGGTGTCATCGCCGAGATAATTTTTGATGCGCCGATCCACCACGAAGAATCCGCCGTTGATGAAACCCGTCTGGCGCTCGGGTTTTTCTTTGAATGCAGTCACTTTGCCGTCGGCGATTTCCAGATCGCCGAAGCGACCGGGCGGTTGTACGGCGGTCATGGTGATAATTTTTTTCTGCTTCTGATGAAACTTGATCGAGGCGTTGATGTCGCTGTCCGTCACGCCATCGCCGTAGGTGAGGAGAAAAGTTTCGTCCTTGATATAGGGCAACACACGGCGCAGGCGACCACCGGTCATGGTGTTCTGGCCGGTATCAATCATCGTGACCGTCCAATCCTCTTCGGAATGCTGGCTGTGATACTTGATGTGCGGTTTGGCGCCGAGCTGGAGCGTCACGTCGCTCGTGTTCCAATGATAGTTGCGGAAATATTCCTTGATGGCCTCGCCCTTGTAGCCGAGACACAGGATGAATTCCTTATGCCCGTAGTGAGCGTAGGTCTTCATGATGTGCCAAAGGATCGGGCGTTCACCGACCGGCACCATGGGTTTGGGCCGGAATTCCGTCTCTTCGCGAAGACGAGTTCCGAGACCGCCGCAAAAAATAACGACTTTCATTTGTGGGCGATTAAATAGCCCTGCCCGGTCCGAAAGTCGAGCGGGGAGTAGTGCCGGGGTATGATTACAAACGGGTGAGGACGAGAGGAGGAGTATTCCATTCAGCACAGCCTGAGCCGACTTTAACCACACCCCATTTTAGATCGTATCCAATTCGCGGCTTGAATTACTCCTGTGGAAAAATACCCTGTGCGCGAAGCGGTGCTTGAGTGATTTGAAACAAAGCTGCTTCTCAATCTCAGGAAATACATGGCTGGTCATCGCAAAACTTGGCAAACGCTCGACGAGATCCGCAAGGCCGCCGCCGATGGCGACGCGCAAGCGCAGTCATATCTTGGTGTGGCGTATCAAAACGGCCAGGGCGTACAACAGGATTACGCGGAGTCTGTGAAATGGTTTCGCAAGTCAGCGGATCAAAACGATCCGGTGGCGCAATGCTATCTCGGCTTCTGTTTCCTCTCGGGTCACGGAGTGCCGCAGGAAGCAGGCGAAGCCGCACGCTGGTTTCGTGAGGCGGCGGAACAAGGTGATCCCGCAGCGCAGTTCAACCTCGGGCTTCTTTACGAGACTGGTCAGGGAGTACCGCAAAATTATGCCGAAGCCGTGAAGTGGTATCATGCCGCAGCCGAACGTGGCGAACCGCAGGCACAATTCAACCTCGGCGTTTTCTACGAGCAAGGCCATGTCGTCCCCCAAAATTTTGAAGAAGCGGTGCGCTGGTATCGTTCCGCAGCCGAGCAGGAGATCGCCCCCGCGCAGTGCAATCTCGGCCTCTGCTATCAGACCGGACGCGGTGTGCCTGAGAATATGCAGGAAGCTATGAAGTGGTTCATCCGCGCCGCTCGTCAGGGCGACAAAACCGCGCAGCATAACCTCGGCGTCCACTACGCCACACAGGAAGCACAGCAGCAAGCCGCCGAAGCCGAAGCCGACGAAGAAGCGAAGTGATTCCAGCTTTACTCTTTTCGAGGTCAGACTTGGCGGCTGGCTGAAGCACCAACCTCCAGAGAAATTCCAAACATCAAGTTCATCCGAGCACAATCTGCGGCTTCAATGATGAACGGACAGGACGGTAATCATTCCATTTGGATATTGAAGCTTGGTGATTCTGTGGAGCTTGGTGCTTGGATGTTGGAGATTTTGGTGAGGGATTTTCGTCACTGAAAACAGCGGAGAGCTTTTCCATCATGGGTGTTGGTAAACCTCACACCGCTTTCCGATGCCGATAACGATCCAGCGCCACGGCTGCGATGATGATGCCGCCGATGACCATTTCCTGAACCCACTTCGGCCAGCCCATCTGTTGCCCGCCAGTATAGAGAATGGTGATCATCAAAGCGCCGATCAGCGTGCCGAGGATTGAACCTTCACCACCGTTGAAGCTCGCACCGCCGATGATGACCGCCGCGATGACGAACAATTCATACATGCCCGCGCTCGTCGGTTGACCCACGCCGCCGATGTAGGAGAACTGCATCAAGCCCGCCACGCCGCAGAAAAATCCGCTAGCCATATACACGAACAACTTCGTCCGACCCACCGGCACGCCACAGAGCCGCGCGGTTTCTTCGTTAGAGCCGACGGCGAAGATGTGTCGGCCCAAACGCGTATAACGCAGGATGAACGACGACACCAGCACGCCCACCAGCAAAATCCAGATGCCCGTCGGCAGGATTTGCCAGCCGCGCGTCGCACTCGACAGCGTCGGGTCCATGATCGTATTGATCCACGTCTCTTCTGGCGGATAGATGTCGCGCTCTTTCGCGATGCCCTTTGCCAAACCACGAATCATTCCCATCGTGCCGAGCGTGACGATGAACGGCACAAGCCTCAACCCGACGACCATCGCGCCGTTCGCCAGCCCCGCCAACGTGGAAACCAAAACCCCTGCGCCCACCGCGAGGACAGGCGTGAGCGTCGGATGCAATGTTGCATAGGCTTGAAGTTGACCGTCCGCACCCGGCACTTGGATGTTCATCACGTAAGCCACCGTCACCACCGATAGCGCGATGAGCGAGCCCGCTGAGAGATCAATTCCCGCCGCGATGATGATCATCGTCATGCCGAGGCCGGCCGTGCCGTACACGCAGGACTGGCGCAGGATGTTTTCCAGATTGCGGAGCGTGTAGAACTTCCCGCCATCCACCATGAATGCGAAGAACGCGAACACGATGATGAGCGCGAGAAAGCGTCCGAGGATGTTCCCCCAGCCGGACGTGAGCGAAAACTTGTTTCCTGACGGGGATGTATCTGTTGGTGTAATCATCGAAAGCTCCAAATTCCAAGCTCCAAGCTCCAGAGAACATCCAGCCTCCAAACACCCATTCCATAGCGCCACTCTTTGTGAGTTTGGTGCTTGGTGTTTCTCTGGATGTTGGATGTTGGTGCTTGGATGTTTCTCATACTTCTTCCTGCCCTATCGCCGCTGTGAGCAGTTGTTTTTCATCCCACTTCACGCGCTCGCGTGTCTCGCTCAACTTGCCACGCGACATCACGGCAATGCGATCACACGTCCCAAGCAATTCCGGGATATAGCTGCTGATCAGCAGCACTGCCTTGCCGCGCGCCGCCAGTTCGTCAATCAATTGATAAATCTGCGCTTTCGAGCCGACATCAATGCCGCGCGTCGGCTCGTCGAGCAACAACACATCCACGTCCGCATGCAACAGCCGCGCGATGGCAACCTTCTGCTGGTTGCCACCGGAGAGTCCACTGATGCGTTGCGCCGGGCCTTGGCACTTGATGGGAATCTTTGCGATCCACGGTTTGCACGCCTCGCGCTGACGCGACGGCATCACCAAACCGATCGGGCCCAATCCGCTCAAGCGTGAAAGCGTGAGGTTTTCCGCAATGCTCAAGCCGAGCGCGAGTCCTTCTGTCTTGCGATCTTCGCTCACGAGCCCCACGCGTTGTGACCAGCGTTCTTTTGGTGAAGCCACACCGGAAAATTCCCCCACGCGAATCTCGCCACGCATCACTTGATTCAACCCAAAGATGGCGCGCAGCAACTCCGTTCGCCCGGCGCCCACGAGACCGGAGATGCCGAACACTTCCCCGCGCCGCAACTGAAGCGATGCGGAGCTTGGTTTGATCACCCCACCGAGTTCTTTGACTTCAAGGATCACGTCGCCCGCCGTGCGGGGTGAGCGCGGATACAGATCCTCCACGTTCCGCCCGACCATCAGCGCGATGATCTTCTCGTTGGGCACTTCTGCTGTCATGCCGCTGCCAACGGTTTCGCCGTCGCGCAACACAGTGAAGCGATCACACACCGCGCGGACTTCTTCGAGAAAATGCGAGATGTAGATGATGGAGATGTTCTTCGCCTTGAGCCGGCGGATCAGCGCGAAAAGTTTTTCGATGTCCTTCGCCGTGAGCGAACTCGTCGGTTCATCCAGCACCAACACGCGGCAATCCAGCGCCACGGCGCGGGCGATCTCGACAAGTTGTTGCTGCGCGATGGCAAGCTTGCGGACTTCGATCTCTGGCGAGACGTGTGACAAGCCGACTTCAGCGAGCGCGGCACTGGCGCGACGTTTCATCTCCGGCCAGTTCATCAACGGCCCGCGCGTCGGCTCGATACCGAGCAGAATGTTTTCCATCACCGAAAGATGCGGCGCCAGCGCGAGTTCCTGATAGATCATCGCCACACCGGATTTGCGGGCGTGGAGAGGATTGCCAGGAATGTAATCCGCGCCATCGAGAAACATCTTCCCCTCGTCAGGCGGGATCGCGCCGGAAAGGATTTTCATCAACGTGCTTTTGCCCGCGCCGTTCTCGCCGATGAGTGCCATGACTTCGCCAGGGACGACGGAGAGTTCGACGCCACGCAACGCTTTCGTCGCGCCAAAACTGCGCTTCACGCCGCGCATTTCAAGACGCGGCGAGGTTGTAGCTGATCGCGAAGCTGGCATTGTCCCGCTCTGAATAACAAAGAGCTGACACTGGCGCAAACGAATGAATGGCTAGACGAGGTGTGATTACAACCGTCTTTTTAATCACACCTGGTCAACCGCTCACTCCCTGACCGTCTTCAATCCCGTGCGGATGATACGTTCGATAAGCCGTGGATAGGCCAAGCCCGCCTTGAGCGCGGATTGCGCAAAGTCCTCATCGGCTGCGAGGATGGGATTCGGGTTCGCTTCGATGAAATAAATCTCGTTGGCCGCCGTGACGCGCAAATCCACACGTGCGTAACCGTCAATCGTCAGCAGGCGATAGATGCGCTTGCAGGTTTGCACGATGTCCTTGGCGAGTGCTGGATCGAGCGCCTCCGCGAACTGATTTTGCAGACCCCACTTCTTGCGATATTCCTCGTCCCACTTCGCGCGGTAGGTTGCGATCTTGGGTTCGTCCGGAGGAACTTCCCTGAATACAAGTTCGCGGATCGGATAGACATCGAGTTTATGATTGCCCAGAACGCTGACGTAAAGCTCGCGCCCAGCGATGTATTCCTCGGCGATGACATCGCAGTCGTGCGAGGTGTGGATGAACAGCACGCGCTCCTTGAATTGCTCGTCCGTCTCCACGAATGATGCCTGCGAGATGCCGTAACTGGCCTCCTCTTTGAGCGGCTTCACGAGGATTGGGAACTTGAGTCGTGCGGGGCGCACGGGGCGTTTACCGCGCGCGATGACTGCGAACTCCGGCACGCGGATACGGTGGTAGCCGAGAATCTTTTTCGAGATGGCCTTGTGTTTGCAAAGCGTGAGGCCGGTGGAGCCGCAACCCGTGAACGTGACGCCGTGCATCTCGAGGAACGAAACGATGTTCTGATCGAACGCGCGATTGTTTTTGAACTGATCAGCGAGGTTGAACAGAACGTCCGGCTGGAAGCTGTCGAGCTTTTGGCGGAGCAGATTCAGGTCGTCAAAGATGGCGAGTTGCTCGACGGTGTGGCCGAGTTCGGCGAGCGCGGCGAGGACGTTGGCTTCGGTTTTCCAATCGTCAGTCTTCAACTCGGCGCTGAGGTCTTGATCAATCGTCGTCGGCGCGATGGCGTCGAACAGGGCGAGGATTTTGAGTTTTCTTTTCACGAGTAAAATTGGTGAACAACGTTGCAACGCTCGCCCTCACCCCAGCCCTCTCCCCCGAGGAGAGGGAGAATCCTGCGCCGTCTCCGGCAAAAATGCGCGGCTGGATTCTTCGGACGGCTTTCGAATAACCCGGATCGGCCATTCGCTGCTCCCTCTCCTGGGGGAGAGGGCTGGGGTGAGGGCGAGCGTGAGGCAATAAAGCTTGGGGCAAAATTACGGCGTGACTGGTGAAGATTTATGAATCGGTTCTTCATTTCTTCCGCTTGAATTTTCCGGTGAACAGATGGTTTGTCACGAGCGTGGTGATGTAAGCGGATACCTGGATGTTTTGTTTCGGGTCGTAGGCCTTGATGTGCAAGTTCAGTTTGTCACAGCGATCAATGAGCCGTGCCATGAGTTTATTGACGCGATATTTGTTTTCGTTCGTCCACTGGCAGACCGCGCTTTCCAGTTCGCGACGGTGACGGCGCAGATACACCGAAGCTTTGACGCGACCCTCCTCGCTCTCGCCCGCGTCGAAGAGTTGCCGTAGATCATTGTCGTAAAAATCCGGGAACGAATCCTCATACTCCTTCCGCTTCTTCGCATAGTAAGTCTTGAGCTTGACGTTGAGGCAATCGTAGTCGGCCACCTGATATTCCGGCATGGGCAACGGCGGTTTGCCCGCCAGCGATTTCATCAACTCGTCCACGTATTCAAGTTTGTGCAGCGCGTTCCAACCCTTGTAACGCGCACGCCAATCCAGCCCCGGCGTAAGCCACACGGCGAACGTCTCCGCGAAATCCTCGTCGGGATGCGACTGCGCATACCAGTCATCAAGATGGACGACGAAGCTGCGGCTGTAAGGGCGCGGACGGTAGAAGGAGGGTGTTTCTTCGTTGGAAGATTTGCCGAAGGTCTGCTGCCATCTGCGTTTGCGAACGAACGGATACGCGTAGGCATAGGCGTGCGCCGCTTCGTGGCGGATGAGTTTCATGAACCATTCATCCGACTCGCCTTCGACATCGAGAATGATTTTTCTCTCCAACTGCCGCAACCGGTCATGCGTGAGAAAAAACGGGACGAAGATGGACGGGATGCCCACGGGCACGAACCATTCGTCACCGATGTGACACGGCGGATGGAAGTTCAGACCTTTTTGCGAAAGCTCGTCGTAAAGCTGTTGGATCAGCGACTGGAGTTTCGTGCCGTCGAGTTTGAGACCGAGCTGGGAGATTTTCCTCTCCAGCAACTCGTCATCGCTCAGGCTGCTCCAATCCGTGGAATCCATGCGCGGAGAGTAACCACTAAACACGGCGACGTCACTCAGTCTTCTACAAAGGAGTGTGATTCGGGTGTGATTAAAGTCGGGTGAGGCTGACAAAGGTGTGCGACTGGTAGGGCGCGTCAGTCCCTGCGCGCCGGGCTTGGCCAGTCAGACAACGGCGCGCACGGAGTGACGCGCCCTACCAATT
>JANPGI010000110.1:0-14027 GCA_031423875.1 Verrucomicrobiota bacterium
GGGACAACGCTTCACGTACGACGGTTTCGATGTCGCGTCCGGTGTCTGGCACGGCGACTTGTCGCGTCACGATGTAACCAAAGTCCGCAAGGCGGCGGCAAAGCCATTGTTGGTGCGTGTTGAGGACACGACCCAGCATCAGCTCGCTGCCCGTATTGATGAGTTCGACGTTCACGCGCGAAGTTTGGAGCGCGTCAGCCGCGAGGCAAGTGCGGATTTATCCATGTCCATCTACACGCATCCGTGGTTAAACTCTTTTCGCAACATGAGTAAAATCGTCGGCATTGATCTCGGCACAACCAACTCCCTCGTCGCCACGGTGGACAGCGGCATCCCGTATGTCATCGCAGATACCGACGGTCGCAGGCTGACGCCGTCGGTGGTGCATTGGGCGTCGCTCGATGCCGAACCGCTCGTGGGCAACGCAGCCAATCGCGTGCGCGTGTTGAAGCCGGAACAAACGGTTTATTCCGTGAAGCGATTCATCGGGCGGCGCGGCGCGGAGATTTCTGCTGCGGATAAACAAGTTTCATATCCGGTCACATCTGGCAGCAATGGCGCGGTGACGATTCCGATGCATGGAAAGGAGTTTTCTCCGGAAGAAGTTTCAGCCGAAGTGTTGAAGAAATTGAAACGCGATGCTGAGGCCACGCTCGGGGAATCCGTGACGCGCGCCGTCATCACTGTGCCCGCCTATTTCAATGACGCGCAACGCAACGCAACCAAGCGCGCCGGGGAACTCGCGGGATTCACCGTCGAACGTATCATCAACGAACCCACGGCTGCTGCGCTCGCGTATGGCTTGGACAAGTTGAAGGAGAAATCAAAGATCGCGGTGTACGATCTGGGTGGCGGCACGTTTGATCTTTCTATTCTCGAACTGAACGAAGGTGTTTTTCAGGTGCTTTCCACGAATGGCAACACACGGCTCGGCGGTGATGATCTGGATCAACGGCTCGTGGAATTTCTCGTCGCCAAAATCAAAACCACCAGTCCGCAATCACTATCCCGCATCCGCGAAGCGGCTGAAACAGCAAAGATTAAACTATCCACTGAAACCGAGGTGGAAATCGCGCTGCCGTTCCTCACGCCAGATTTTAGCTTTAGTTACAAGCTCACGCGTGCGGAATTGGAATCGCTCACCCGCGAAATCATTTTGCAGACGCGACAGCATTGTCTCCGAGCGCTTGCGGACGCGAAGCTGGACGCGAGCGCTCTGGATCAGGTGATTCTCGTGGGCGGTCAAACACGGATGCCGTTGGTGCGAAAACTCGTGAGTGAATGGTTCAGTTGCGCGGAGTTCGAGGAAGAACGCGGCGGCATCCGGCTTGGCGAGGAATATCACAAACGCAGCGGGCCGCTGTTGAACACGGGGCAGAATCCTGACGAGGCCATCGCACTCGGCGCGGCGATCCAGGCGGAGATTTTGAACGGCGGATTCAAGAATGTTTTGCTGCTCGACGTCACACCGTTATCGCTGGGCATCGAGACATTTGGTGGTCTGATGAACGTCATCATCCCACGCAACTCGACGATTCCGGTGAAGGCCGGCGAGATGTTCACCACGGCGGTGGATCATCAGCGTTCGATGTTGATCCATGTGCTGCAAGGCGAACGCGAGCGCGCGAAGGACAACTGGAGTCTCGGAAAGTTCACGTTGGAATTTGAATCCGCACCGCGCGGTATCCCACGGGTGGGCGTGCAGTTCGAGATAGATGCGAACGGCATCCTGCATGTGCTTGCTCGTGACACCCGCACCGGCAAAGAAAAACTCGTGGAGATGAAATCTGCCGTGGACGTGGATGACGCAGCGGTGACGAAGATGGTCGAAGAGAGCGTAGAGCATGCGTTCGATGATTTGGCAACGCGCCGCTGGGTGGAGGCGAAGTTGAAGGCGACTGAATTGCTCTCTGCCACACGGAAAGGCGTGACGAGTTGTGTCAACGAACTAGACCCGGCATACACCGTAGAAATCGAGGAGGTGTTGAAATCAGTTGAGATTGCGCTCGCAACCGAGAGCATTACGACCGGCTCAGGCGATCTGAAACAACTTCAATCCACGTGTGCGAAGTTGGACGAAGTCACGAAGCCATTGGCAGAGTTGCTCATGGATAAGGCTGTGGAGGCAATGTTGCGGAAGCGCGGCGCGATCGGTTGAGATGGGGAGAGATCAGTTTGCCGGCGGAATGCTGTTTAGAAAGAGAATCAATCCGGTGACGACCCCCATCACAGCGGCAATAAGTAGGAATAGGAAAACGGCTCTGAGTATTCCGGGGCGTGAGGAACGGCGGCGATGGCTGTGCGTGTGTGGCATGGCGTCTTTGGATTTACAATTGAGAGACGGACGCGGTGGAAAGGTTCCCGCCGTTGCGAGGGCTGGAATTGAGACGAGGGAAGAATGGTCGGGGCGGTGAGATTTGAACTCACGACCTCTTGTACCCGAAACAAGCGCGCTAGCCAAACTACGCTACGCCCCGAACCAGTGGGACATATTAAGCCGGAGAGTGACCGCTGAATCAACGAAGATTTTTCCCATCCAGTAAGCGCGAGGTATGTTCTGGCGTGATTTGGAAGTTCATGACCGGAAAAGCCACCTTCGCAACTGTGACTCTTGTTGATAGTTTGGAATTAATGAAGCGGGTGGAGCGAGACGGCTATTGGCCTTCGTGCGTCTGCAACCCGGCCCCTCCGCCTACCGTACTAAGGCTTCTTTGCCTGGTAAGCTTCTCGCGTAAAAATCAAACTTCCATTTCACCTCGGCAAGCACCTTGCTAAATGAAGGCCTCGCATCGTTGTGCAAACCGTTTTGTATGATTTTGCTGGGGGAAATCGAGTAATAACATTCATCCGCCTGAAGCAAAATGACCGCTGTGGCAAAAAACGAACTTAACCAGTTGAACTTGGACGCGGCGATCGCCAATGGATTTTTTGACGAGATGTTCGGGCGCGAGGCCGGTGCGCTCGGTCATTACCAAAAACTGCGCGGCATATTCAACCAGTTCACCCACGACGATTTCAAAACCAAGCGCAACTCCGTTGATCTCGCATTTCTGCGTCAGGGCGTGACCTTCAATGTGTATGGCGATTCACGCGGGACGGAGCGGATTTTTCCGTTCGATCTCGTGCCGCGCATCATTCCGGCCAAGGAGTGGGAACACATTGAGCGTGGCCTCGTTCAACGCATCACCGCGCTCAATCTTTTCCTCCATGACATCTACCACGAGCAACGCATCGTGAAGGATGGTGTTGTGCCGGCGCATTACATTCTTTCGGGAAAACATTTTCGCCGCGAGTTCGTGAACTTTTCGGTGCCCAAGGACATTTACATCCATGTCTGTGGAACGGATCTGATACGCGACGACAAAGGTCAATACATGGTGCTGGAAGACAATGGTCGTTGTCCGAGCGGCGTGAGTTATGTATTGGAGAATCGCCGCGCGATGAAACGCACATTCCCCGGCATGTTCGAGAATGTCGGCGTGAGACCGGTGGAGCATTATCCTCAGGAGTTGCTCAAATCGCTGCAACACCTTGCGCCCGCAGGCGTGGCAGAGCCGACCATCGTGTTGTTGACGCCAGGCGCACATAATTCGGCGTACTTCGAGCACACGTACCTCGCGCGGCAGATGGGGATTGAAATCGTGGAGGGGCGCGATCTGCTCGTGCGCGACGATCATGTCTTCATGCGCACGACCAAGGGATTGAAGCCGGTGCATGTGATCTATCGGCGCATTGACGATGACTTTTTGGACCCGACGGTGTTCCGTCGCGACTCGATGCTCGGTGTGCCGGGATTGATCCGTGCCTATCGCGCTGGGAATGTTTCGCTCGCGAACTCCATCGGCACGGGCATTGCCGACGATAAGGTGGTGTATTACTTCGTCCCGAAGATGATCGAGTATTACTTGGATCAGAAACCAATCATCCCGAACGTGCCGACGTATCTCGCGAGTGAGGAGGCGGACATGAAATACATCCTCGCGAATCTCGAAAAGTTGGTGGTGAAAGCCGCCAACGAATCCGGCGGTTACGGCATGTTGATGGGTCCGAAGGCGACGAAGGAGGAAGTCGCAGAGTTCCGTAAACGTATCATTGCCGAACCTCGCAATTACATCGCGCAGCCGATGATCTCGCTCTCCACTCATCCGACTTATGTGGAGGGAGGCTTTGAGGGCCGCCACGTAGATTTGCGTCCGTTCATCTTGTGTGGCGAGAAGACGGTGATTGTTCCCGGCGGCTTGACGCGTGTGGCATTGCGTAAAGGTTCGCTCGTGGTCAACTCGTCGCAAGGCGGGGGAAGCAAGGACACCTGGGTTCTTTATGGAGACGAATAAATGTTAAGCCGCGTTGCCAACTCGCTTTATTGGATGTCCCGCTACATTGAGCGGGCTGAAAACGTCGCGCGTCTGCTCGATGTGAACCTACAGCTGCTTCTCGATTTCCGCAGTCTCGACGACGAAAAACTCCGCGCGCACTGGATGCCCATCGTGCAGACCACCGGCGATCAGGAATCGTTCGTCAAACAGCATCAGCGCGCCACAGCCGCTGCTGTCGCGGATTTCATGGTGTTCCGCGAGGACAACCCCAACTCCATCGTGTCTTCCATCTGTCAGGCCCGTGAGAACGCCCGCATGGTTCGCGATCAGATCACCATCGAGACGTGGGAGGAATTGAACCGGCTTTACCTGTTCATCCTCTCACCACAGGCGCGCCAGATGTGGACGGACAGTCCGACGGATTTTTTTAACCAGATCAAAGCCAGTTCGCTTCAGTTGGTGGGCTTGAGTGCCGCCACGCACATCCACAATGAAGGTTGGTGGTTCAGCGAGGCCGGGCGATTCATCGAACGCGCCGACAAGACGTCGCGCATCCTCGACCTGCGCTATCACACGCTGCCAGCTCGCGGTTTGCCCAAGGCTGTGAGTCAAAGCGATGCCCTCGAATGGTCCGCCGTGCTGCGCTCGTGTAGCGGCTGGGATGCCTTCAAATCCATCTATGGCGCAGAGGTGCATCCCCGGCATGTGGCTGAATTCCTTCTCTTGAACGAAGATTTTCCGCGCTCCATCCGCTTTTGTGTCGAGCGGCTCAATGATTCGCTGCGCCGCATCTCGGGGGTTTCCGAACGCCGCTTTTCCAACGATGCGGAAAAACTCTGTGGCCGGTTCGCAGCAGAATTGCAATTCTGCACGATCGAAGAAGTCTTTGAATCCGGATTGCACGACTATCTCGACCTGGTTCAGCTCAAGTTGAACAACATCGGAGCGGCGCTCTTCAACGCCTATATCTTTCAAGCGTTCGACACCGGGAACGAGGAGCAATTTGTCCAACAGGAGGAGCAGCAACAGCAGATCAAATCGGCAGTCGGCAATCGTAAATCCTAAATCCGAATGTCAATCCACGTCGCGCTCCACCACAAGACGCACTACAAATACGACCGCCTCGTCACGCTCGGCCCGCAGGTCGTGCGGCTGCGTCCCGCGCCGCACGCTCGCACGCGCATCCTGAGTTACTCGCTGAAGGTCGTGCCGGAGAAGCATTACATCAACTGGCAGCAAGACCCGCAGTCCAACTACGCCGCGCGTCTTGTGTTCGAGCAGCCCACGCGGGATTTTTGCGTCGAAGTGGATTTGGTGGCCGAGATGTCGGTGTTGAATCCGTTCGACTTCTTTCTCGAACCGGACGCGCAGAAATTTCCTTTCGCCTATGATCCGGCGCTCGACACCGAACTCGCGCCCTTCCAGCGCAAATGCTGGCTCACCCCCAGCTTCTCAAAATATCTGACGGAACTGCGTCGCGATTTGATCGGCGAAGTCAAACGCCGAACCAAGCAGCAGCGGCTGGAGTTATCTGACAGCGAGAAACAGCCCACGAATGATTTCATCGTCGCCATCAACCAGCGGTTGTGGAAGGACATCAAATACACCATCCGCCTCGAACCCGGCGTGCAGACGCCGGAGGAGACGCTCACGAAGATGAGCGGTTCGTGCCGCGACTCGGCGTGGCTGCTCGTTCAACTCATGCGGCACTTCGGCCTCGCCTCGCGCTTTGTCAGCGGTTACTTGATCCAACTCAAGCCCGACGTCAAATCGCTCGACGGCCCAAGCGGTGCGGAAAAAGATTTCACCGATCTCCACGCGTGGACGGAAGTTTATCTGCCCGGCGCAGGTTGGATCGGGCTTGATCCCACGTCCGGTTTGCTCGCGGGCGAAGGTCACATTCCGCTCGCCTGCACGCCTGATCCTTCGAGCGCCGCGCCCATCAGCGGCGGTGTGGACGAATGCGAAACAGAGTTCGACTTCGCAATGACGGTGACGCGCGTGTACGAATCGCCGCGCGTCACCAAGCCTTACACCGACGAGCAATGGGAAAAAATCGAGTCGCTCGGCCACGCGATTGATGCTGATTTGAAAAAGGGCGACGTGCGCCTCACGATGGGCGGCGAACCGACGTTTGTTTCCGTGGACGATCCCGACGGCCCGGAATGGAACTTCACCGCGATGTCGCACAAGAAGCGCACGCTCTCCGGCGAACTCATCAAGCGTCTCCGCAAGAAATTCGCACCCGGCGCGCTGCTGCATTACGGCCAGGGCAAATGGTATCCGGGCGAACCGCTGCCGCGTTACGCGCTCGCCGCGTATTGGCGCAAGGACGGCGTGCCGGTGTGGAAAGATGATTCGCTCATCGCCGACGAATCGAAGAATTACGGGCACGGCGCAAAAGAGGCGAAGGAACTCGCGACGCGCCTCGCGAAAACGATTGGCGTCGATCCGAAACACCTCATTCCCGCCTACGAAGACGCATTTTATTACACATGGAAAGAGCGGCGCTTTCCATCCAACGTCACGCCGGAAAAATCCAATCTCAAGGACAAGCTGGAGCGCGACCGCATCGCGCGGATTTTCCAGCAGGGCCTCGGCTCGGTGGTCGGCTACACGCTGCCGATCAAGCGCGCGTCGGTTGGGCAGAAGCACGGCTGGATGTCCGGCTCGCTGTTTTTGCGCGATGACGACACGCTCTGGCTGATTCCCGGCGATTCCTCGATGGGCCTGCGCCTGCCGCTGGATTCCGTGCCGTGGGTCGCTGAAAAAGATTTTCCGTGGCTGCGGACGCAAGACCCGTCCGATCCAAATTTGCCGCCGTTGCCGAAAGAATTTCCGTATCGGCAACAAATTGTGGACCGCCGTCCTGCACCAACTCCGTCCGGCTACGGACCGGGCCAGCGTGCGCAACAACTGGAAGATCCGAACCGCCAGCCCGCGCCGGGCGAATCCGCGCCGTGGATCATCCGCACCGCGCTCTGCGTTGAGCCGCGCGATGGCCGGCTGCACGTTTTCATGCCGCCCGTGGAGCGGGTGGAAGATTATTTGGATCTCATCGCGGGCATTGAGACGACCGCGCACGCAACTGGTTTGCCCGTCGTCATCGAAGGCGAAACGCCGCCGAAAGATCCGCGCCTGAACAAACTCGGCGTCACGCCCGACCCCGGCGTGATCGAGGTCAACATGCACCCGAGCAAATCGTGGGATGAACTCGTCGAACGCACGACCACGCTTTACGAGGAGGCTCGGCAGACGCGGCTCGGCACGGAAAAATTCATGCTCGATGGCCGGCATACCGGCACGGGCGGTGGCAATCACATCATCCTCGGCGGTGAGACGCCGCAGGATTCGCCGGTGCTGCGCCGTCCCGATTTGCTGCGCTCGCTGCTGTCGTATTGGCAGAATCATCCCTCCTTGAGGTGGATTTCCAGCGGCCTGTTCGTCGGGCCGACCTCGCAAGCGCCGCGCATGGACGAGGCGCGCAACGACTCGCTTTACGAACTCGATGTCGCGTTCAAGGAACTGGACCGGCAACTTGGTAGCAGCGGACGTGAGTCCGCTCATTCTTCATCCCAAGGAAGTCAGAGCCGACTCACGTCGGCTGCCACGGAAAGAATTGTTCCGCCGTGGCTGGTGGATCGTCTCTTCCGCAATCTGCTGATTGATTCCAGCGGCAACACGCATCGCGCGGAATTTTCGATTGATAAATTATTTGCGCCCGAAAGCAGCACCGGCCGGCTTGGTCTCGTCGAGATGCGCGCGTTTGAAATGCCGCCGGACGCGCGCATGAGTCTCGCGCAACATCTCCTCCTGCGCGGCCTCGTCTCCAAATTCTGGCGCGAGCCATACAAAAACAATCTCGTGCGATGGGGCACGGATATCCACGACCGCTGGATGCTGCCGCACTTTTGCGAAACGGATTTTGCGGATGTCATCAACGATCTGCGCGAGGCTGGCTATCCGTTCCAAGCCGAATGGTTCGCGCCGCATTTTGAATTTCGTTTCCCGCGCATCGGTGATCTGGAGCAGCGCGATGTGCAGATTGAACTCCGCACCGCGCTCGAACCGTGGCACGTCCTCGGCGAAGAACCCGGCGGCGGCGGCACGGTGCGCTATGTGGACAGCTCGCTGGAACGCCTGCAAATCAAGGCGCGCGGACTTGTCGGCGACCGCTTCGCCGTCACCTGCAACGGCCATCGCGTGCCGCTGCATCCGACCGGCACGACCGGGGAAGGCGTCGCGGGCGTCCGCTATCGCGCGTGGCAGCCGCCGATTTGTTTGCAGCCGACCATTGGCGTTCATGCGCCGCTGCGGTTCGATCTTTACGACACCTGGAACCAGCGTTCGCTCGGCGGCTGCACTTATCACGTCGCGCATCCCGGTGGCCGGAATTCAGAAGCTTTTCCAGTGAACAGCTACGAAGCCGAATCGCGTCGGCTCGCGAGGTTTTTTCGGCATGGCCACCAGCAAGGAAAGTTCACGCCGCCGCCGCCAACGGTGAACCCGGACTTTCCATTCACGCTGGATTTGCGCAATGTCTGACGCGCCCGACAAAAAGGGCGGTCGCGATAAGACGCAAATGTTCCAGTCTCAGACGCAATCATCCACCGGAGAAGGCAGTGCCGACAAAAAGGCGCAGCCTTCGCCCACCGTCTTGCTCGCGAATTGTCTCTCTCGCGACACAGCATTCGACGAGGTACGAGCCGACGACGGCAAGTTGCGCCCGCACTACGCGAAACTCTTCGGAGCACTGGAGGATTTCAGCGCGACGGAATTGCAGCGCCGCTCCGAGACCTGCGAGCGGCTAGTGAACGAGCAGGGCATCGCCTACAACGTCTATGGCGACCCGCGCGGCATGGAGCGTCCGTGGCAACTCGATCCGATCCCGTTCGTCATCGCGCAGGACGAGTGGCGCGCTCTCGAAGCGGGCTTGATCCAGCGCGCGACGCTGCTGAACAAGATTCTCGCCGACTGTTACGGCGCGCAGGAACTCATCCATTCACGCTGGCTTTCGCCAGCCATGGTTTTCGGCCAGCCAGATTTTCTGCGTCCATGCCACGGCATCAAAGTCCCCGGCGATTCCTTTCTGCATTTCTATGCCGCCGATCTTGTCCGCTCGCCCGACGGACGCTGGTGGGTCATCTCAGACCGCACGCAGATTCCAACCGGTGCGGGCTACGCGCTGGCGAACCGGCTCGTCACTTCGCGCATTTTTCCCGAGCCGTTTCGCGATAACAACGTCCATCGCCTCGCTGGATTTTTCCGCGACACCCAGAAGGGTCTTGCCCGGCTTTCTCCACGGGGGGCAGAGAACGCCCGCGTGGTCATGCTCACGCCCGGCCCGCACAATGAAACCTATTTCGAGCAGGCATACCTTGCGCGTTACCTCGGCTACATGTTGGTCGAGGGGCAGGATTTGACCGTTCGTGACAATTGCGTCTGGCTGAAAACTCTCAGCGGTCTCGAACGCGTGGACGTGATCCTGCGCCGCGTGGACGATGATTTCTGCGATCCGCTGGAATTGCGCAACGATTCCATCCTCGGCGTGCCCGGACTCGTCGAAGCCGTGCGCGCGGGAAATGTTGTCATGGCGAACGCGCTCGGCTGCGGTCTTGTTCAAAGCCCGGCGTTCATGTCGTTCCTGCCCGGCTTGTGCGAACACATTCTCGGTCAGGAACTGAAGCTGCCGTCCGTCGCGACGTGGTGGTGCGGTCAGAAGGATGCGCGCAAATACGTTCTAGAAAATTTGGACAAGCTCGTGGTGAAGCCCGCGTTCCGCACGCATCTGCGGACACCCGATGCGGGCAAGCCATTGAGCGATGAGGAGCGGGAAGACTTGAAGCGCCGGATCGAGTTTGATCCTGATCTCTTCGTCGCGCAGGAGCGCATCGAGCTTTCTGCCGCGCCGTCGTGGGAGAAAAATTCGCTGGTCGCCAAGCCGGTGGGACTGCGCGTGTTTCTGGTTGCGACGGAAAAGGGTTTCAGTGTCATGCCCGGTGGACTCACACGCGTTGCGCCGGATGTCAGCGGGCGTTTCATCTCGATGCAGCGCGACAGCAGCAGCAAGGACACGTGGATTCCGTCGGAGACTGCGGCGGCGGACGTCTCGTTGCTGAATACTGGCGCGCAGAATGTCGAGTTGCGCCGCACAGGAAACAATCTGCCGTCGCGGCTCGCGGATAATTTTTTCTGGCTCGGTCGTTACTCAGAGCGCGCTGACGCCACGGCGCGGCTGCTGCGCAGTTCGCTGCGGTTGTTCAATCCCGAGCGCATGGGTGGCGCGCAACCGCTGCTCGCGCCATTGCTGCAAACCCTCGAAACGCAGGGCCAATTACCCGGCATTTCCAAGAAGCCGGAATTGCGGCAGAACGCCGAGGCGTTTGAAGCGGAGTTGCTCGCGGCCATCTTTGATCCCTCGCGTCCCGGAAGTTTGCGGCAGACGGCGGATCACTTGCAGCGGCTCGCGATGCTCGTGCGCGATCGCACGTCGAATGACATGTGGCGCGTCCTGAGTCAGCTCAACGACCGGCTCGCGACGCCAACGGCGAGTATGGTGATGTTGAGCGGTGATGCGGTGGGCGTGTTGAATCAGACGCTGATGGGGTTGGCGGCATTCCATGGACTGGCGCGCGAGAACATGACGCGCGCGCAGGCGTGGCGCTTTCTCGACATGGGCCTGCGGCTGGAACGGGCGGTTTATCTTTGCACACTACTTGACGCGACGTTGCGTTCGCCCGAGGCGGAAAACCCCAGTGTGCTTGAAGCGGTGCTCGAAGTGGTGGACAGCAGCATCACGTTCCGCTCGCGCTACAATCTTCTCGCGACCGTGCCGGCGGTGTTCGACCTCGTGTTGCTTGACGATAAGAATCCGCGCTCGGTGCTGTTCCAGATCAACCAGCTCGCGAAGCATTTCGAGAAGTTGCCGAAGGAACGCGAGGACGCGCCCGGCTCAGGCAAGAATCTGCTGGCGAAGTGTTGCGCGCGGTTGAATCAAACCGACCCGCGCGAACTCGCCACGCCGCGTGAAACGTGGGCGAGCAGCGAGTTGAGCGCGACCATCAGGGAAACGATGCGGGCGTTGCCGGAGATATCCAACGCCATCGCCGCGAATTATTTTGCACACGCGTCCATCTCGCGCACAGGACGAGGGAGTGAATCGTGAAGCTATTTTGTTTGAAAGCGACGCCCGCCCTCACCCTTACCCTCTCCCCCAGGGAGAGGGAACAGGCTGCGATGAGTCTTGGCTTCTTGGACGCAGACTCTGCAAATCCAGCCGCAGGTTTTCGAGTGAAGCGGGAAACGATTCTCCCTCTCCTGGGGGAGAGGGCCGGGGTGAGGGCGGACGTTCAACCATTTGAATCTGGATGTTATACAGCGTCATGAACTACGAGATCACGCATCGCACGCTTTACGAATACGCCGCGCCGGTGAGCGTTTCGCAGCACGTCGCCCGGCTCACGCCGCGCGTCACGGCGACGCAGACTTGCGAGATGTTCGCGCTGGAGATCGCGCCCATGCCGACGCTGCGCAAGACGCGCACAGATTATTTCGGCAACGAACTCTGCCTGTTCAGCATCCAGGAAGTGCATCAGCGGCTGGAGATCACGACCAAGAGCCGTGTCTCGGTGCAGGCGCGCGAAGTGGTGATGGCGGAGAATTCGCCTGCCTGGGAGGAAGCGGCGCAGTTGTTCCGCGACCCGGTTTCACCCGACGTCGTTGAGCCTTATCAATTCGTATTCGACTCGCCGCAGGTGCGTGCGTCGGTTGAGTTGGCGGGTTATGCACGGGAAAGTTTCGGCGACGAAACACCGCTGCTCGTCGGCGCACGGGAACTGACACGCCGCATCTTCACCGATTTCAAATACGATCCGAAGGCCACGACTGTCGCTACGCCGCTCGAAGAAGTCTGGGAAAAGCGGCACGGCGTGTGTCAGGACTTCGCGCATCTCGGCATCGCGTGTCTGCGGTCGCTCGGGCTACCAGCGCGATACGTGAGCGGCTATCTGCGCACACGTCCACCGGAAGGTCAGCCGCGATTGATTGGCGCGGATGCGAGCCACGCATGGTTCGCGGTGTTTTGTCCGGGCGCGGGCTGGGTTGATTTTGATCCCACGAACAATTGCCAGCCTGCCGGGGAGCACATCACCGTGGCGCTCGGTCGCGACTTCGGAGACGTGAGTCCCGTGGCGGGCATCCTCACGGGCGGAGGTCAGCATGAAGTTCAAGTGTCGGTGGACGTGGCGGAGGTATGAAGTAATTGATATGAAATGGGAAATCACACACCGCACGCATTACGCTTACGCTGGGCAGGTGCGGGACAGTTTTAATGAGGCGCGTCTGCAACCGTTCTCGGACGAGTGGCAGACGGTGGATCATTTTCTCCTGAAAGTTCTGCCGGCGGCGCGACTGCGGCATCATCACGATTTTTATTCCAATACGGTTCACCACTTCGAGATCGTCGAGCCGCACACGACGCTGCTCGTCGAAAGTCACCTGCGAGTGACAATCAAACCGCGCCCGTTGCTTGCCGAGACGGATTCCCCGTGGCCGCTGGCGCGCATCGGTGAGGCGGCGCGTGAGACGCGTGTGTTCGACTTTTTGCAGGACAGCCGGTTTGTGGAGACGTCGCCCGAATTTTGGAGGCAGGCGATTGATGCGACCGATGGAGTGACTGATACCTGGCAGGCGGCACTGGCTTTGATGCGTTGGGTTCATGCGAATCTGATCTATGTGCCAGCGTCCACGAGCGCGAATACACATTCTCGCGACGTGTTGGGAGACAAGCGCGGGGTGTGTCAGGACTTTGCTCATGTGATGCTCGGCTTGTGCCGTTCATTGAAAATTCCCGCGCTTTACGTCAGCGGCTATCTGGCGACTGAAATGGCCAGTGCGACACATGCGTGGGTGGAGGTTTTAATTCCTGGCATCGGCTGGCGACCGCTCGACCCGACGCATAATTGTCAGCCGGACGAAACTTACGTGAAGATCGCTGTCGGGCGCGATTATGCGGACGTGGCGCCGATCCGTGGAACTTACAAAGGCACAACCCAGCGTACGATGGATGTGAACGTCCGCATCGAGCGTTTGCAGTCGTAGGATTCAAACTCCGCACTTTTCAAACGATTGTGGCGTGACTATTCTCACGCTCCCTTTGGGACTTCGTTGACCTTCAACCCGGCGCGTTGTTCCTCGGAATCTATGGCATTGATCGTTCAGAAATATGGCGGCACTTCGGTGGGCAACACCGACCGCATCAAAAACGTCGCTCGGCGCGTCGCGGAATACCGCAAGCGCGGCGATCAGGTCGTCGTCGTCGTCTCCGCGATGAGCGGCGTGACGGATGGATTGATCAAACTCGCCAAGGACATCGTCCCTCTGCCCAGCGAACGCGAGATGGACATGCTGCTCGCCACCGGCGAACAACAAACCATCGCTCTTACAGCCATCGCGCTGCATGCGATTGATCTTCCGG
Organism: Verrucomicrobiota bacterium; assembly: GCA_031423875.1. Taxonomy (GTDB): domain Bacteria; phylum Verrucomicrobiota; class Verrucomicrobiia; order Limisphaerales; family JADLHS01; genus JADLHS01. Next base: position 13,792 of record JANPGI010000110.1, read on the forward strand.
CGGTTTCCATGACCGGTGCGCAAGCGGGCATTGTCACGGATGGCGTTCACACGAAGGCAAAAATCCACAACATCACGCCGAAGCAGGTTCACGAACAGCTGGACGCGGGCAACGTGGTCATCGTCGCCGGTTTCCAAGGTGAAACCGCAGCGGGACAGATCACCACGCTCGGCCGCGGCGGTTCGGACCTCACGGCGATCGCACTGGCGGCCGCGCTCAAGGCCGATCTTTGCCAG
>JANPGI010000111.1:0-9922 GCA_031423875.1 Verrucomicrobiota bacterium
CCGAAAACGTTCTTTACATTCAGCAGCACAGACGCAAATCTCGCGGCAACTTATGGACGCTTTCTGGAGTATTTTTGGTATGCCTATCGGCGTGACACTTTGTTTTGGCCCCGCTCTCGTTGTCTGGTGGTTCACCAAAGACAGCGAGCCTGGCCCTGACGATTCAAAGCACTAAGTTGCGCCCTCCCGCATTTCTGGACGCGTTCGTCAGATCAATAAGCAGGTTGCCAACCGAAAGATATTATGAGCGATCCCGTCATAGCCCAGAAATTCCCTGTCGTTCAAACCGTCAAGCCCGGCAGCTATCATTGGTGTACGTGCGGACGCTCCAAAGGCCAGCCATTCTGCGATGGCTCGCACAAGGGGACAACGTTCTCGCCCATGAAGGTGGACATCACCGAAGAGAAGACCGTGGCGTGGTGCGGCTGCAAACATTCCAAGACCGGATGCTTCTGCGACGGCTCGCATAAAACGCTCTGAGTCGAGCGCGAACTCTCAAGCCAGTTCTGGCTCTTCAATCTGTTTCGGGGCGGCAAACGTCGGCGTCCCGTCGGCAGCTTCCGGGTACTCAAAGATTTTCCCCTCGTAATTGCGGATGACCACGCGATCCGCGTTGCGGCTTAGGAGATATTCTGGATTCACCGGCACTTTCCCCCCGCCACCGGGCGCATCAATCACATACGTCGGCACGGCGTAGCCTGTGGTGTGACCGCGCAACGCCTCCATGATCTCCAAGCCCTTTCGCACGCTCGCACGTAAGTGCGCAGAGCCGGCAATGAGGTCGCACTGGTAGAGGTAATACGGCTTCACGCGGCACATCAGCAATTTTTGCATCTGTGCGCGCATTATTTCCACGTCATCGTTCACATGCTTGAGCAGCACGGCTTGGTTGCCGAGCGGGATGCCAGCGTCGGCAAGTCGTCCGAGAGCATCGCGAACTTCAACCGTCAGTTCGCGCGGATGATTCGAGTGGATGCTGACAAACAGTGGATGAAACTGTTTGAGCATCGCGCACAACTCAGGCGTGATGCGTTGCGGCAGGAAAATTGGGATGCGCGTGCCGATGCGGAGAAACTCCACATGCGGTATCGCTCGCAAGCGGCTCAGGAGATATTCCAGCTTCTCATCGCTGAACAACAATGGATCACCGCCGCTCAACAGCACGTCACGTATCTCAGCGTGTTGCTCAATGTAGGCGATTTGTTTATCGAATTCAGGATGGAAGTCGTAGCCAGCGGCATTGCTCACCAAACGCGACCGCGTGCAATACCGGCAATAGGACGCGCACCGATCCGTCACGAGGAACAACACGCGATCCGGGTAGCGATGCACCAGCCCGGGCACGGGCGAATGTGAATCTTCTCCGCACGGATCACTCATCTCCCACGCCGCAGTGTGAGTTTCCTCCACGCGCGGAATCATCTGGCGGCGGATGGGGCATAGCTCATCCGCAGGATCAATGAGATTGAAAAAATACGGCGTGATGGCGAGCGAGAGCTTCTGGTTGGCCAATTGCGTCCCGGCAAATTCCTCCGGCGTCAGTGTGGGCATCAACCGCTGAAGTTGTTCCAGCGTGGTAATGCGGTTCTTGAGCTGCCAACGCCAGTCGTTCCAATCGCTTTCTGAAACATCGCGCCAGAAACCGCGTCCATGCGATTTGAATTCTTTAAGTGATCTGCCCGGGAACTGCGACTTGATATCAGTGTGCATCGTTTCTGGCGTGACTATAAGTTCCTTCGTTCGCGTGTCAAGTTGGTGACCGTGAGTGTTGGACGGCAACTGAACCACTCCTTGTTCACCCTACTTTTTTGATGAAGCCTGGTGTATCCGCTCCTTCTTCTCGTCGAGATCGGCTTGCAAAGATTTCCGCTCCACGACGAGTTGCTTCTGGAGTTGTTCCAACTTCTCAAAGTCACCCGCAGCGGCGGCGCTGTTGATCTCGTCCTTCAATGCCATTTCGCGCTCGGCGAGCTTCGCTTTGTGCTTGGATTCCAGTTCGGCAATCTGCTTTTTCTGTGCGGTGGTGAGTTTGACGGCTGGTGCGGCTTTGTTCAACCGTTCCATCGCGAGTTCGTAGGAGGATTTCATATTGAGTAATTTAGTTGGAGACTTGTCACTGCGCCTTTTTCTTCCACGGCATGTCGGGGAATTTCTCCGGCGGCTTGGGTGCGGGCGCGGCGGGTTTGGCGAGTGCCAGTTCAGGATCGCCCGCAGGCGCGCTGCCGGGGGCGGATTTATCCTCGCGCCATGATGCGATACGGGCTTGCAGTCCGTGATGCTCGGCGGTTTTCTTGTCACCGGACTTCATGTAGAACAGCGAAAGGTTCGTGTGAACGAGCTGTTCCTTGGGCTTGAGCTGCTCGGCTTTATGACCGTGGGCGATGGCGGCGGCGAAATCGCCTTTGCGATAAAACGCCATGCCGAGCGCGAGTTGCGCGTCAAAATGCGCTGGCTCAACCGCAAGGATGGCGTTCAGCCGGGCAATGGCGTCATCAAAATCGCCGTTACTGAAAGCGAACATCGCGTCGTCGTATCGTTCCTGAAGATTTTCAGCCACGCTCCACGCTAACGAGCGCGAGCTTGCGGCGCAAGAGACCTGAAGATTTTTGTCCGCTTTTCGAGTCGGGCGGGTCTTTAATAGAGAAGGGACATGACAGAAACGAAACAATTGCTGGCTGAGTATGCCGAAACCGGTTCAGAACCGGCCTTTCGCGAATTGACCTCGCGCTACGTGGACTTGGTCCATTCGGCAGCGTTGCGCCTCGTGAATGGTGATCTGCACCTTGCACAAGACGTGACGCAAACGGTTTTTGCCGATCTTGCCCGGCTGGCGCGCTCGCTTTCATCCGACGTGATGCTGGGCGGCTGGTTGCATCGGCACACTTGTTTTGTCGCCAGCAAAACCATGCGGGCAGAGCGACGGCGCGTGGCCCGGGAAAGACAGGCAGTTGAAATGAATGCCATCGAAGATCATTCCGCAGCCAATCTCGCCTTGGTTGCACCCGTTTTGGATGAGGCGATAAACCAACTCAACGCGGAAGATCGCACCGCCATCCTGCTCCGGTTTTTCGAGCAACAAGACTTTCAATCCGTCGGTGTTGCTCTCGGAAGCAACGAAGAAGCCGCGCGCAAACGCGTGGATCGTGCGCTGGAAAAACTGGAGTCTCACTTGAAGCATCGCGGCGTGGCTCTGTCCGCTGTCGCACTGGGAGCAACACTTGCCGCGAGCGCCGTCTCAGCCGCTCCAGTGGGGCTGGCTGTAAGTATTTCAACCGTTGCCATTGCTGGAACTGCTGGCAGTGGCGTCACCACAATAACCATCCTGAAAATTATGAGCATGACCAAACTGAAAGTCGCAGTCATCACCGCCGTCGTCGCCGCTGGCGTTTCCATTCCGTGGGTGATGGAACACAACACGCAGACGAAGTTGAACGCCGCGAACGAAGCATTGCGACAACAGACCGAGCAACGAGAACATTTGTCTGCCGAGAACGCGCGTCTGGCCAAATTGTCTTTGCAAGTGGCCTCGACGCCAGCGATCTCAACAAATTCTCCGTCGCTTGAACTGTTGCGGTTGCGTGGGGAAGTCGCCCGTCTGCGGCAGGAAGTCACGAGCGAACGGCAACGAACCAATGGTCCAAGCGCGTTGAGCGGTATGAAAGCCGATCCCGCGATGTGGAAGATCATCCGCGATCAACAGAAGGCGGGGATGGCTTCGATCTACAAGGATTTTGGCAAGAAGCTGGATCTGCCGAAAGAACAGGCGGAAAAATTGGTTGATCTGCTCGCGGACAATGTGATGGAGAACATTGATCACATCACGGCGGTGTTGCGTGATGGTATGACGCCTGCGCAGATGGAGCCAATTTTCGCCGGACAGGAAGCGGCCCTGCTGGAGAAGATTCAAGCACTGCTCGGCCCGGAGGCGTTGCCGCAGTATCAGGAATACACCAAGCGTCTGTTGAGCAACATCACTGCCGAACAATTCAAAGGCCAGTTGACGGGCGAAAAGGCGGAGCAGGAAACCAAAGCGCGACAGCTTTATGACATGATGTTGGAAGAGACCCGACAAACCTTGGCGAACGCCGGACTGCCAGCCGATTATCAGGTCGTGCCAACGCTTAACTTCCGTAATATCGCCTCGGAAACCGAAGCGGAAAAAAATCTCAAACTGATTGATAATGTTTATGAACGCACCATCGCCAAGGCTGGTACGTTTCTAAGCCCCGAAGAAATCGAGAAACTTGGCGAATTCCGCAAGGCCGTCAACAGCGGGAATCGGATGGCGCTCACGATGAACCGAAAGATGATGGCGCCGGAATCCAAATAAGAACGGATCGGTTTGAAATGTCGGCGCACGCCGCGAGCAATTGATTTCCCCCAACAGCCCAAACTAAAAGCTTATCATGAAAAAAATGGTTTCACTTCTGACCACCACGATGTTGCTGTGTTCCGTCGTTGTCTCTGGCGCAGCAACCACCAACGATGTGTCCGGCAATTGGAGCGGCACGATTGAAGTCGGCTCGATGAAGCTGCGGGTCATATTCAAGATCAACAAGTCCGCTGGCGGCGCACTGACTGCCACAATGGACAGTGTTGACCAAGGCGCGCGGGACATTTCGGTGGACGTTGTGACCGTGAAAGACAAAACGCTGCGCATGGAAGTGAAATCCTTGAGCGGCGTTTACGAAGGAATATTGGATGCAACCGGAAATAAAGCGACCGGCCAATGGACGCAAGGCCCTCAAACCTTGCCGTTGGTTTTGGAGAAAAAGCAGGGAAAGGATTCATCTTTCGAAGCGGAAAAACTTTCGCCCGCTGATCTAGCCGCTAACAAGCAGGCTGCGCTGAAGGTTGCTGGAACTTGGAACGGTACACTGGCTGCCGGCATGGCCAATCTCCGTTTGCGGCTGAACATTTCCAAGTCTTCCACGGGTAACGCAACCGGCACACTCGATAGCCTCGACCAAGGTGCGAATGGTATTCCACTGAGCGTAATCACATTCAAGGATGGCAAAGTGCGCTTTGAGGCTCGCGGGTTTGGTGGTGTTTACGAAGGTAAGTTGGCAGCCGATGGCCTTACTCTTACCGGGCAATGGCAGCAAGGTGGTCAAACTCTGCCGTTGGAATTCAAAAAGCCTGCGACCAAGTGAAGACGTAATATCGGTTTATGATGTCGTGTCAGAAGCTGGCGCTTGTGCGATCAATTGAATAGCCTCTTGCCCTGACCAAATACCGACGATGAACGACAACTCCATCATGTCCGCCGCACCACTAGAAGTGCGCGGCGTCACCAAATTGTTTTGTGTATTCCGCGCCGTGGATGACGTGAGCTTCAGCCTGCCAGCGGGCTCGATCTACGGTTTCCTCGGTCCAAACGGCGCGGGCAAGACCACGACCATCCGGATGATTTTGGAAATCATCAAACCCACGAGCGGCAGCATCAGCGTGCTCGGCCACTCCTCTGCGCTGGAAGTTCGGCAGCGCATCGGTTATTTGCCCGAGGAGAAGGGGCTTTACAAAAAGATGAAGTGTTGGTCGGTGATCGCTTACTTCGCTACGCTGAAAGGTTTGAGCCGGAAGGCGGCGAAGCAACGCGCGTTCGAATTGCTGGAGCGATACGGATTGAAAGATTTCGCGACGAAACCCACTGAAGCGCTCTCGAAAGGCATGGGGCAAAAGGTGCAGATGCTCGCCTCGATTGCGCACGACCCAGAGTTTGTGATCCTCGACGAACCATTCTCCGGTTTGGACCCGGTCAACCAGCAGGTGATGGAGGATATTATTCGCGACATGGCAAAGCGCGGGCGGACGGTGTTGTTCTCCACGCATGTCATGCAACACGCCGAGCGTTTGTGCGACCGCATTCTGCTGATGGCCAAAGGTCGGAAGATTTTCGACGGCACGCTGGCCGAGGCGAAACGAATCATTCCTCGGCGCGTGCGCATCGAGACCGAAGATGACATCGCGCCGCTGCGTGAATTGGGTGATGTGGTTTCTGTTACAAAGAGCGACGCGCATTGGGAACTAGAGTTGCGAGAGAACGCCGATCCGCAGGCCATTCTGCAAACCTGTTTCGCTCGCGGCATCCGTCTGCACAGTTTTAACCAATCTGATCCGACGCTGCATGAAGTCTTCATGCGATTGGTCGGGCCGGATGCGAAGGAGGCAACGTTCCGATGAAATACTCATTGCTAGTCGCGTGGCGCGAATACGCAGAAAACGCCAAGACCAAGGGTTTTTGGCTCGGTATATTTTTGGTGCCCCTGATCATTTTTGCCAGCGTTCAAGTCCCGATGTGGTTGCAGAAAAAGGGCACACCCGTTCGTTACTACGTTTTGGTGGATCAATCGGAATCGCTCGCGCCAGTCATCGAAGCCCGACTGAATCGCACGCATCAACAACAGGTGCTCACTGAACTCAATGATTACACACGCAAGCATGTAGCTGGCACAAACACCGCACGACCGCCGTCACTCGATCAGTTCATGAGTCAGGGAGGCGAGGCGGTTTATCTGGAAAAAATCCAGCCACATTTGAAGGCTGACGCACCGGAATTCAAGTCGCCACGGCGAGATTTCCAACTTGCACCGTTACCCGGCGGTCTGAACAAGGATGCAGCCTTGCCAATAGTTGTAGAAAAATTGCGCCCGTATCTGCGCGGCGAACAGAAGATCGAAGTGAACGGGCAATGGGTATCGTTGAGTGCTGCCATCTTGATTCCGCGCGACATCGAACAACAGATCGTCCGGCCACAGAACAAATCTCAGCGCCCCACGAAAGGTTCGACCAGCATCGAATACTGGTCTGGCAATCTGGCTGACAACAAACTGCGCGATGAAGTCGAATCGTCAGTCAGCACGGAGATTCGCCGGCGTGAGTATCTGCTTCGCGGCATGGACGCCGCTGCGATTCGCGAGGTCGAGCAAACGTACGTGCCGTTCGCCAGCCTCAATCCAAAAAAAGAGGCAGGGCAGGAAGCCGTCAACAAGATCGACGTCATCAAGCAATGGATGCCGAGTGCGTTTGTTTATCTGCTCTGGGTTTCCATCTTCGCCATCATCCAGATGCTGCTGACCAACATCATCGAGGAAAAATCCAATCGCATCATCGAGGTGCTGCTGTCTTCGGTCACACCCGGCGAATTGATGATGGGCAAGTTGATTGGCATCGGCGCCGTGGGCCTGACGATGGTGGGATCGTGGATAATCGCTCTGTTCACCATCCTCACATGGAAATCTGGCGATGGCGCCAGCTTCACGGGTCCGCTGCTCGACGTGCTGCATTCTTCCAATCTTATTCCGATGTTCTCGGTCTATTTTCTGTTCGGCTTTGTGATGTATGCGGCGTTGATCCTCGCGCTGGGCAGCGTGTGCAACACTTTGAAGGAAGCTCAAAGCTACATGGGCTTGATCACGATGCTGATGATGGTGCCGATGTTCACCATGACGTTCATCCCCAAAGACCCCAACGGAGTCCTCGCGCGCGTCCTATCGTGGATTCCCATCTACACACCCTTCATCATGATGAATCGCGTCATGGCCGATCCGCCGTGGTTCGACCTGATTGGAACGACAATCCTGCTGCTCGTGACCGCGGCTGGAGCGTTGTGGATGGCGGGTAAAGTTTTCCGCATCGGCATTCTGCGAACCGGTCAGCCGCCAAGGTTTTTAGAAATGCTCCGTTGGTTGAAGCGATGAATCTGAACGCGCACGAGGCGGGAAGTGATGACGCCTACACGGTGACGGTGGAGTGGAAGCGGATCAAGTAGTCCACGCCCTCAGCGACAGAAGTTTGCTCAATGCGTTGCCCGCACGCGCACCAACTGACTTGTATGGAAGATCACTCTTTGGCGAAGCGATTCGGTCGAGCCGAAAGAAAGCTGGTTTCAGTCAGGAAAAGCTGGCTGAGAAAGCCGACTTGCATCCTGTTTACATCAGCGCAGTGGAGCGCGGGGCGAAGACGATCTCAATGGATACCTTGATGCGGATCGCCAAAGCACTCGGCTTGAAGATGAGGGAATTGACCCACGAGTTGTAAGGCGGGGGAAATTTAACCGCAGATCACGCGGATCACGCGGATAAAACGGTGAACCTGAGGAAACTGAGAGAACAGAGGTTTACGAACACGCTTTCTCCATTGCCTCTGCCTCCTCCTATCAGATCAATTCCAGTTTTCCGGATAAATCTTTCCCTCATCCGTGTTATCCGCGTTATCAGCGGTTAAAGATTCGGTGCTTATCCCCTGCTCTTTTCATTCACCACGCGCTTCCAATCGAGCTTGGCGTTCTTGAAGTTCAGCAACAGGGCGACCTCCAGATCGGTGATATTCAGATAGCCGAGCATCTGCGCGATGTGCGATTCGTTGAAGGCCGTCACGACCTTTGGATCGGCAATGACTTTACCGTCCACGATCAGGTCAGGGATGAGTTTGCCGATGAGCTGGCCGCGATAGAAAACTGGATACTCCTTCTGTTGCTCCACGATGTGACCGCGCGCTTGGAGTTCCAACACGAGTGCATTCTCGTAAAGCTTTTCGTCGAGGCCGGGTCTGAGTTCGTTCAATACTGCCATCGCAGCACCGAGGATGTCTTTGGTGATTTCTTCGTGGAGCATGGAAAAGAATTAACTGCGGATGACGCAGATGACACGGATAAAAAAAATTCCCATCCGCGCTATCCGCGTAATCCGCGGTTAAAATAAAAACGGCGACCCGTTGCCGGATCGCCGTTCGTGAAATCTGTCCGCTGGCTTACAGGCCCTTCGCGAGCATGAGCTTGATCAAGTCGCCCACGCGGTTGCTGTAACCCCACTCGTTGTCATACCAACTGATGAGCTTGAAGAATCGCTTGTTCAGTTCGATGCCCGATCCGGCGTCGAAGATGGACGACGATTTGCAATGGATGAAATCCGTGCTGACCACTTCGTCGGACGTCCATTCGAGAATGCCCTTGAGGTAGGTCTCGCTGACTTTCTCACCGAACCAACAACACGAGGGTAGATTCGGTGGCGAAAGATTTTACCAGCGGTTCATCCAACGTAGCCAGACTGCACCCGTGCTGCCGCGCCAACGCGACCAGATAGCGGTCGGTGATTTGATTTGGGCCGGTCATTAAATCCGTCCGCACCACGCGGTCAGCAGAACTCAAGTCATCAGGGATGAATTGATGGCGCGGATCGGCGAGCAGTTTTCGCAATACGCCAAACGCGTCGTCAGGTGACAAGCCATAGCCCAGCAACGGATGCGAGGAAACGCGGGCAAAACCAAGTTGGGAAACCGGACAGGTGGCGAAGGAGGAAACGGTCTTGAACCACGCGCGGACTTTTGTGTGCTGCTCGTGATTTTCCCAGAGCAACGCCATGAGAACGTTGACATCAAGCAGCGCGGTCACGGGGTCAGGCTTTCCAATTCGCGCACGAGGCGGGAGGTGACGACGCCAGCATCAGTGCGGATGACGGGCAAACCATCGGCGGCAGTCATCACGGCGGCTTTGCCTGCGGACACGGCGTCATCGTTCTCGACAACGTAATGCACGACTTGCACCCGTTCGCTTGGGGACAGGTGCTTGATCTGGTCAATGACTTCTCGTGCGCTCATGGCAGCAATTATCCATCAAGCGGTGCATTGGGCAAGCTGGTGTTTTGGCGTTGTTCCAAGCGCGGGCGAAGATTTCCGTTCCGGCCAACGTGGTGCTCGACAAACTGCGGCAAACGCTCGAAAGCGGTCTGGCCGGGCTGACGGTGGAGTTGGAGCGGATCAAGTAGGTGGATGGGCTACTTAAGGAGACGCTGAATAAAGCGATGTTTTGAAATTTCAAGGATTGTTGACGGCCTGTGCTGTTCAGGTGGCCTACAAAAACACTTCAGACAACTTGAGCAGGCGGGGCAGCTTTGGTTTGGCGGGGGTGTTTGACCGCCTTTTT
>JANPGI010000112.1:0-5101 GCA_031423875.1 Verrucomicrobiota bacterium
ATGGGCGGACGAACTAGTGGGTGGCATGTTGAATGCCGGCCCGACCCGTTTGGAAGCAGCAGCCCGGCACGGCGTGCCTGCGGTGGTTTCCACCGGTTGTCTCGACATGGTGAATTTCGGTTCACCAGAAAGTGTGCCCGCAAAATTTGCTAGTCGGAAATTCTACCAACACAATCCTCAAGTGACGTTGATGCGCACGATTCCGGACGAGTGCAAGCAGCTCGGAAAGACTCTCGCTGGGAAACTCAACCTCTCGACTGGCCCTGTGACCGTGCTGTTGCCGTTGCGGGGCGGCAGTGTCATCAGCGTGCCAGGTGGTCCGTTCCATGATGTGGCCGCAGACAGTGCTCTCTTCGACGCGCTGAAATCCGGATTACGACCTGACATCGAAGTGAAGGAGTTGGACTCTGCGATCAACGATCCTGTCTTTGCTGAAGCCTGTGCCGAGGCATTGCTGAAAAATCTTGGGAAGGCTCTTTAGTTCAATCTGATTCCAGTTTGGAGACAAGACTTGTGAGCAGAGGGCGACTCGCGCGCTTGCAGACAAATGGACTGCCACTTCGGGGCACATCGGCCGGCGCACGCTTTCTTGACAGGTATCAACGGTTTATTCAAAGTCGTCGCGTGTTGAAACGATTGGGTCATTGTCTGCTCATCGTCGCGCTGCTGGGCGCGACGGGCGGACATTGGGCCGTGCTTCAAACCGTGGCATGGACGGACATGCTTGTGGATAATCTACAGACCTCATCCGTCACAGAAGCAATTTCTAAAACATTCGGCGGCGCGCATCCGTGCAAGCTTTGCAAACAAATCTCCAGCGGCAAACAAGCTGAGAAAAAATCTGAGTTGCCGTTTCAGGTCAAGAAACTCGAGTTCGTTTCTGCACATCCGGCATTTGTGTTTGCTGCGCCGTGCGAGTTCCGACTCCTGCCTGAATTGTTTTTCCCGTTCGATGGATTGACTCATCTCCCCTCCGTTCCGCCACCTCGAACTCTTCCGGTTTAATCTTCGTGATGTCGTGTCGCTGGGTGTCAGACGTGTTCTGACGCGTGGCAAATTCCCCTTGGTTGGTTTGCATCCTGATGGATGCGTTCGTTCTGTTCCGTATGGTTCGGCCAAAGTCTAATCGTGCCTTCACATTGATCGAGTTGCTGGTGGTGATTGCCATCATCGCAATACTCGCGGCGATGTTGTTGCCTGCGTTGGGTCGCGCCAAACAGCGAGCGTGGGCAGCGGCGTGTCTGAGCAACGTGAAGCAGATCGGCGTCGCCAGCCGGATGTATGCGGACGACAACGGCGATGCCCTGCCACGCTCGGCGCATCAGGGCGCATCGTGGGTCTCCACGTTGCAACCGTACTGTGGCGGGACGAATCTCTGGCGTTGCCCCAAGGACACGCACAAGACACGACGTTACAGTTTCGCGTTGAATGATTATCTGCTGCTGCCGCCTGCGGGGAACGACGCGGCAGATTTTTCCAGAACCACCCGTGTGCCGTCGCCCACAGAAACATTCTGGCTTGGCGAGTGCGCGGAGGGTTATTCCAGCAACGACCATTTCCACTTCAGTCCGGCAAACGACGGCGATTATCAGCCGCCGAGTTTTGCTTCGCAGATTGCCACAACGCGGCACCAAACCGGGGCGAACTACCTTTTTGTGGATGGTCACGCACAACTCCTGAGATGGAACCTTGTCCGTAATGAATTAACCCGGATGGCATCACGTTTCGTGAATCCCTCTGGAACAACTGAACTTCCTTAAACTCTTAAATCGTAAAATGAAAAAGTCTCTTGTCGTAGTGTCTCTCGGTATCGCCCTCGTGGCGCAGTCTCAAGATCATGGTCATATCAACATCGGTTCTGTGGGCGTGAATCAAAATGATCCGCTCATCTTCGATAACGCCGCCATCTTTGAGGTGGCAACGAATTATGTGAAGACGCTGACGTTCGCGACGTCCGGCACGTATGCTGGATATTATCAAGGCAACATCACGTTCACGGCACTTGCGGCAACACCGGCTCATGCCGGGCCGGAGTTGAACGCTGCCGCGCTCGGATCGCAACTTCATGCTCAACTCGTCGCTGTGAGCGGGCCGGCGGGCGGCGTGTTCTCGTTCTGGAATACGGGCGCAACCAATCCCACCATCAGTTTGATGTCGGGCAGTACCGGCACGAATACCTGGCTCATCAGCGAGAATGACGGTTCGCCTGCCAGTGATCCTTACGGGCATTTTCACGGACGAAGATTCACGGCAACCAAGCCAGGCATCTACACGGTGAGTTTTCGTGCGTTGGATTTTTCCACGAATGGAACAAGCGGCGGGGCGATCCATACGCCGTCACAAGTGATGCAGGTTTATTTTCAGGCGGGCGTGCATGTGAAGAGCATCGAGCCGGACATGGATCATACGCATGTCACGTTCGCTGCGCCGGTCGGCAAGTCTTGGGTCGTGGAGGCGAGCGCCAGTCCGGCGACGAATGCCGTGTGGACAACCATCAGTGCGCCAGCTGTGGGCGATGATTATTTCCACGAGATCACGGACGTCGAGCCGGTGGCGGGGAATCGCGTCTATCGCACGCGTGGATTTTGATCAGAGGTTGTTCCGAGTGGCATGTGCACTGGTTCGCACACGCCACTCACTTTCCTACGGCGTCGCAAGAGCTTTTTCAATCAACGCTCCTTCTCGTGGCGCGTAGTTCAATTTTAATGCTTCCGCGCGTGCGGCTGGAGTCATTTTCTTCCAAGACTTTTGCAGGGCGTTGATCATCTTCTCGTCGTCTGATTTTGCCGCGAGTGGAGCAAGCTGACGTTCGAGGAAGACAAGGCAGAGCGCGTCCTCCAGCACGCAGACCTCCGGGTCGCTGGGGAAATTCTTCTTGAGGTTCAACTCCTGCACGCGTTGAACGGTCGCTTCGTCATAACCGGCCTCGCGGAGAATCTTGCCAGACTTGTCCGCGTGAAACTTTTTCAGGTTGGCACGCCAGCGGAGGTAGCCGGGCTTGTCCATCGGGTAGGAATTGCGCGGGATTTCCCAACGGCAGATGTGCTGGCAACGCGCGGCGAGACGGAGTGGTTCACTCGCTTTTGGCGATAGCTTCAATACCCAATCAGTCAGCCACCGCGCGTAGAGGAGTTCGCGTGGATGGCTCTGGCCGTTGACGATCTCCGTGTTCGGGTCGCGCGAGTTCTCGGCATCGAATCGCCGGATGGCCTCAGCGAAGCGGGCGGGGTCGGTGGGATTAAATTCCATTTGCACGCGGGGTTATTTCAAACAGACCGATGTTGAGCAAGGATGAATCTGACCTCGACACTGCCCGCAAGGGTGTGTCTGGGCAGTAATCGGAACGCCGCGTGAACGCGGCGTTCCGGCGGCAATGTCAAGATGCGCCCCTGTTATGATTTGGCTTTGTTGTCTATCCCAGTTTGTGCTGCCAGCGTTGTCTGCGGTTTCACCTTCGGGGTTGAAGATTATCCCTTGGCCCAGTGATCCCGCACACGGTCATTCAACCGCTCTGAGCGAAGCCGCGCATTGGCGGTTGGATTTCGCATTTTGGCGTTGTGGCGACTGCACTGTTCCGTTTCACTGTGCGACACCGAACGCTCATGAAATCAAACCGATTCCTCTCATTGTCTGTAGCAACCCTTTCCGCAACGCTCTGCATCAGTCACGCTGCTGACACCACCACGCTCACCATCCAAACCGACAAACCCGGTGCGCGGATCAATCCCGCCATGTGGGGAGTCTTTTTCGAGGACATCAATCTCGGCGCAGACGGTGGGCTTTATGCGGAGCTTGTGAAGAATCGCGGATTCGAGTTTCCCGAAGCGATGATGGGTTGGAGCAAACTCAGTCCCAGCAAAGCGCGTGGCACGCTGACCATCCGCGATGAAACACCATTCAACGCCAAGAACTCGCATTACCTTCGCATCGAGTCGCAGGGCAAAGATTTGTTCGGCGTCGCCAATGAAGGCTTTCGCGGCATCGGTGTGAAGAAAGGCGAGGCTTACAATTTTTCTGTTCAACTGCGTGTCGCCTCAGGAAATCCAAAGTTGCGCGTAGAGCTTTACGGCTCCAACGGCGCGTTGCTCGACACGGTGCGATTAGAAAAGTTTTCCGGAGATTGGACTGGTCATTCCGCTGTGTTGCGTCCGAAAGCCACCGATGCAAAGGCCAAACTCTACGTTCTGGTGGATGGTGCGGGCGCAATTGATCTCGACATGATCTCGCTGTTCCCGGAGAAGACGTGGAAAAATCGTCCCGGCGGTTTGCGTGCAGACATGGTGCAATGGCTCGCGGATATGAAACCCGGCTTCATGCGATTCCCTGGCGGCTGCATCGTGGAAGGCAGTGAACTGGACAAGCGTTATCAATGGAAGAAAACTATTGGCCCGGTCGCCGAACGCGAACTGTTGATCAACCGCTGGAACTACGAATTCCTCCATCGTCCTGCGCCGGATTATTTTCAATCGTTCGGCATAGGCTTCTTCGAGTTCTTCCAATTGTGCGAAGACATCGGTGCTGAACCCATGCCCATCGTGAGTTGCGGCCTCGCGTGTCAGTTCAATTCGGGCGAGCAATGCACGCCCGAAGAACTCAACAACTACATCCAAGACGCGATTGATCTTATCGAGTTCGCCAACGGCCCGGTCACCAGCACTTGGGGTGCGAAACGCGCGGCGATGGGACATCCCGCGCCGTTCAACATGAAGATGATCGGCATCGGCAATGAAAACTGGCAGCAGCCTTACATCGAACGTTACGCAAAGTTTCACGCCGTGCTGAAGACCCAGCATCCTGAGATTCAACTCATCTCCAGCGCCGGGCCGGGACCGGCGGATGAACACTTCAAGTTCGCTTGGCCGAAATTGCGCGAACTCAAAGCCGACATCGTGGACGAACATTCCTATGCGAAGCCGGATTGGTTTTTCAACAACACGCATCGCTTCGACAACTACGACCCCACAGGCCCGAAGGTTTTCTTCGGCGAATACGCCGCGCAGAGCGACAAGATCGTAAGCGTGCTGAATCGCTACAATCTTGAGTGCGCGATCTCTGAAGCTGCGTTCATGACCGGCATGGAACGCAACGCCGAAGTCGTCCG
>JANPGI010000113.1:0-1957 GCA_031423875.1 Verrucomicrobiota bacterium
GGGGGCACTTTTCCCGCTTGAGGACTTCGACCAGATCAGCGTGTACACGAGCGTCGAGAAGAGTACCGGCAAGTCGCTGCCCAAGCTGGCGATGACGACGCACATCCACCTCCTGAGTTTCGCGCTGCTGTACGCCCTCACGGGGCTGATCCTGTCTCTGTCGAGTTGCCACATGAAGTTTAGCGAGTGTTCCTGCATCCGCTCAATGCCATTGGATCTTTGGTAGTGGGAAAACGTTGCGAGCCACACTCTGCGGGAAGTTGTCTGAACGACAGCTTGATGCGGCTGCTCGAATCAGACCGCTTTGAGTTGAACTGATTTTAACGCAGGCATTTCTTGACCTTTGGCGTTAAATCCGCATCCTACGCAGCCCGGCTTAACCCGTCGCAGCGCACCGCTGGCTTTCGGCCAGTGTTTCCCGGTAGGAAAACTAAGCGTCTGTTACCATTAGATTATGGGTGACCCGGTCATTTACGATATGCAGCACATCCGAAACATCGCGATCATCGCGCACGTTGACCACGGCAAGACTACGCTCGTGGACTGTCTCCTCAAACAATCCGGCACCTTCCGCGCTAACCAGCACGAATCCTCCGAGGTTCGCTTGATGGATTCGATGGACCTCGAAAAGGAGAAGGGCATCACCATCCGCGCCAAGAACGCCGCGTTCAAATACAAGAATTACCACATCAACATCGTGGACACTCCCGGACACGCCGACTTCGGCGGCGAAGTGGAGCGCATCATGAACATGATTGACGGCGTGCTGCTCGTCGTTGACTCCGCTGAAGGTCCGCAGGCGCAAACACGCTTCGTGCTGCGCAAGGCGCTCGAAGCTGGCGCCAAGCCCATCGTGGTCATCAACAAGATTGATCGCGAGAACGCGAACCCCAAGAAGGTTCTCGATCAAGTGTTCGAGTTGTTCATGTCGCTCAATGCCACGGATGAACAGTTGGATTTCCCATTCATCTATTGCTCGGCCAAGGAAGGTTACGCCAAGGTCGAACTCGATCACGTCAGCGGCACGATGGAGCCTTTGTTCGACGCGATTGTGAAGCACATTCCGCCGCCGCGCGCGAAGGCGGGCGATGGTTTTCAATTGCTCGTCGCGAATCTGGATTACAGCGAATACCTCGGTCGTATCGCGTTCGGCAAGATTTACGAGGGTAAAATCAAGGTGGGCGATCCCGCCATTTGCCGTCATGGCACTGGCAAGGTTGCCAAGGGCAAGGTCACGATGCTTTATCACTTCGAGGGCATGAAGCGGATTGAAATTCAGGAAGCGCACGCGGGCGACATCGTGGGCATCACGGGCTTCGAGGAAGTGTTTATCGGTGAATCCATCACCGACAGCGAAATGCGTCCAGCGTTGCCGTATATCCCGATTGATCCGCCGACGATTCAGATGGAGTTCGCCGTGAACGACGGCCCGCTCGCCGGCAAGGACGGCAAGCTCGTCACTGCGCGCCATATCTGGGATCGCTTGGTGAAGGAAATCCGCACGAATGTCGCCCTCCGCATCGCACAGACGAGTGACCCGAAGATTTTCGCAGTCAGCGGTCGCGGCGAAATGCAAATTGCGATTCTAGTCGAGCAGATGCGCCGCGAAGGCCATGAAGTTCTGGTTTCGCGCCCGGAAGTGCTTTGGAAGAAAGATGCTGCCACTGGCAATGCGCTTGAACCCATCGAGAAGCTATATGTGGAAGTTCCGAGCGAAAACCTCGGGACGATCATGGAAAATCTTTCCGGTCGCAAAGCGCAGATCACGAACATGAATCACGTTGGCAACCAAGTTTCCGTGGAAGCCCTCGTGCCGATGCGCGGTTTGATCGGTTTCGAGACCGACCTCGTCAACTCGACGAAGGGCATGGGCGTGATGAGTCACTTGTTCCATGAATACGGCGAAGATCGTGGTGAGATCGCCGCGCGCAAGAACGGTTCGCTCGTCAGCATGGAC
>JANPGI010000114.1:0-9012 GCA_031423875.1 Verrucomicrobiota bacterium
CGCGCCGTCGTCTGGCTGGCGGAGAACAGCGCGCACGGAGTGACGCGCCCTACCACGCAATTCAGTTGGGAGATCATTTCTGGGAATGAAACTACCCGTTTGGCGTGCGCGCGTCACGAAGGTATTCGACGTGGCTATCGAGCATCAGACGATTACGTCCCTTCGGATGCGCGGTGCGACCTTTGAGTTCCGGTGAGACAGTGCCGATGGTGTTGGGGAAATAAACGTCCACGGTCAACTCTACGTCGGATGCGCCCCCGGGTTGGCCAGCCTGTGGATTATTCGCCGCGCGCAGCGACGTGACACAATCCGCTTCTGTGCGACCCCAGAAAACATCCAGTGGCACTGGATCGTCCGGACGATCGAACCGCCACATCCAGTATCGGACGACTGTGGGTGTGGTGTTGGTGTCTGTGCCAGCAAACTGAAAGGATTGCTCCGCCGTTTTGAACGACGCGGTTTGCATGGAAGGACAACTCCAGATTTCTGGCGTGCGGATGACATTGCTCAACACTATCGCCGCCCAACCTGCGCGCGGATCGCTCGTAGCGGGCCAACCGCTCCACGGTTTGTAGCCGAGTGCGTTTTTCAGCGGACGCGCGTCGGGGAAGCGGCTTTCGTTTTCATCGAGGTAAATGCGCCATGCGACGCCTTGTTGTTTGAGTTGGGAAATGCACGAAGCGCGGCGTGCGGCTTGTTTGGCGCGGGACAATGCCGGAAGGAGAAGTGCCGCAAGAATCGCGATGATGGCGATGACCACCAACAGTTCGATGAGTGTGAAGGCGGCACAGTGTCGGCGGGCATCCTTGCCTGCCGTAGAGCCGGGCTTCCCAGCCCGGCGGACAAAACGCCAAGTCGGGCTGTGGGTCAAAAAAAATTCGGTCGCCTCAATCACAACCAAGCTTATTCCGGGCGGCAAGATGCCGCCCTCCACGTCAGGCAAGGATGCCTGACGCCACAATCACTTCACAGGCTCAAGCCGGATGATTCTGTTCGGCCCGTTCAATGCCACGTAAATCAGGCCATCCGGACCCGCACAAACATCGCGCACGCGACCGATGTTCTTGAATAGCACTTCCTGCTTCGTCACGCGTTGACCATCGAGCACGATGCGCCTCAACTCTTGTTGACCCAGCGCAGTGACGAATAGATTTCCTCTCCAACGCGGGAATTCGTTCGCGAAATAAAAATCCATGCCGCACACCGCGATGGACGGCGTCCAGTGCGTGACAGGTTGCTCCATGCCGGGCTTGGCCGTGAGCGCGCTGATGGGCGTGCCGTTGTAATCCATGCCGTAGGTGATGACCGGCCAGCCGTAGTTGCGTCCGCGCTGGATGAGGTTCAATTCATCGCCGCCACGTGGGCCGTGTTCGGTTTCCCAAAGATCGCCGGTCTGCGGATGAAGGACGAGGCCCTGCGGGTTTCGATTGCCATAAGTCCAGACCGTCGCCAACGCATTGGATTGGCCGACGAACGGATTGTCCGTCGGGATGCGACCATCCTCGAACACGCGATGGATTTTGCCATTCGGACGCGAGAGGTCTTGAGCCATGTGCATGAAACCGCGCTCGCCGACGGAAAGGAACAAGTAGCCGTGGCCATCCAACACGAGGCGGCAGCCGTAGTGATGCGCGGTGGGTTGATACGTCTCCGGCGGCGCGCGGAAGATGATCTGCTCATCAACCCATTGGTTTTCCTTGATGCGACCACGGGCGACGACGGTCATGCCGACTTCTTTGCCATCCGCTTTCGCGGCTTCGCTGTAACTGAGATAAACCCAGCCGTTCGTCTGGTAGCCGGGATGCACCAGCACGTCCATCAATCCTCCCTGACCTTGCGCGCGAACCTTTGGTGTACCGCTCACTGGGTTCGTCAAAAGTTTCCCCTGTTCGATAATCCGCAGACGTCCGGTGATTTCCGTGACCAACATCCGTCCATCCGGCAAGAACGCGATGGACCACGGCGTTTCAAGATTTTCCGCGATGGTCTTGAAACGGAATTTATGTTCCTCGCTGCCGACGATCTCGCCATCAATCGGCTTGGCGATGACATTGGTTTCGCTTTGCGACTTGGCGATCTTTTCGCGGAGCAATACGACCATCGCACGGATTTCGGCCTCAGTAAGAGCTTCTTTCCAAGCGGGCATGCCTTTCGTGGGGTTTCCCTCGCTGATGGCGCGGGCGATACTGACGTCGTCCGCACCCTGCGTCCAAACATTCGTCAACAAACTCGGTGCCGTGCCGCCTTGCAGGTTTATCCCGTGGCAGGCGGCACAGTTATTGGAAAAAAACGCTGTCACATCCCGCGCCTCGGACGAACAGCCCGCCGCCAGCCACATTGCCGCTGCAATCCCGAAGCAGCGCAGTGCAATAGGTGTCATGAATGTTCGGGACAATTGAGCATGTATCATAATTCGCATCTCTGACGGAGCAGCGTCTCTGAGATTCATTCCGAAAGAAAATCAATTATCCCCATCAAGCAGTCCGCCTAAACCGCCGAGCACTGAACCTTCTTCGCGGCGTTTACCGCCCACGCGCGAGGCGGACACGATGCGATCCGCCATGCGACTGAGCGGCAGGGATTGCAGCCAGATTTTTCCCGGGCCTCGCAAGGTGGCGAAGAACAACCCTTCGCCGCCGAACAATGCAGATTTGATTTTGCCGACGAACTGGATGTCGAAATCCACAGTCGGCTCGAACGCCACGATGCAGCCAGTGTCCACGCGCAACACCTCACCCGGAGCGAGTTGTCGCTCATAAATATTCCCGCCCGCATGGAGAAACGCCCAGCCGTCGCCTTGTAGTCGTTGCATGATGAAACCTTCGCCGCCGAAGAAGCCCGCGCCGATCTTCTTGTTGAACGCGATACCGACGCTGACGCCTTTCGCGGCGCAGAGGAAGGAATCTTTTTGCGCAATGAGTTCGCCGCCAATCTCGGCGAGGTGGACGGGGATGATTTTGCCGGGATAAGGCGCACCGAAGGCGGCGCGTTTCTTTCCCATGCCGCGATTTTGAAACACCGTCATGAATAGCGATTCGCCGGTGAGCAGGCGTTTGCCCGCGCCGAGCAGCGCGCCCATGAAGCCGCTGTTCGATTGCGTGCCGTCACCGAAGATGGTTTCCATCTCGATGCCGTCGTCCATGTACATCATGCCACCAGCCTCGGCGATGGCTGCTTCGTTGGGGTCGAGTTCGATCTCGACGAATTGCATCGCGTCGCCGTGAATCTTGCAATCAATTTCGTGCATCTTGTTCATAGATTTGCTTTCAATAAATTTTCCTGCGGGCGAAATGGTGAAAGATTTTATGTTGGGCAGCAGCAATAAAAATGGCCTCAGATTATACCCAAGCCAGAAAGTTCAAAACCAATCGAGACTCCAAAGGGCTGCTGATTGAACCCTAAGTCCGCCGCGATGTTTACTTGAGACAGCGCAAACGAAGGAAGATCCGGTTGTTTGTCGCGACTCCTGTCAGACTAAAGTTGGTTGTGGACGCAACTGAAACAAATGTTGCAAGTGATTCCCAGCTCGGCTGACCAGTCAACGAGGCAGTAGCTTCGACGTGATTAGTTGCACCAATGGTTAGCCGTTCGACACTGAGATGAATTGCATCGTTGGCCAAAACCAACGACTTGATAATGGGTGTGTCAATAACGCGAGACACAACATTCGACCAAGTCGTCCCGACTCGAAATTCATCCAATTCCAGCGCGCCAATCGAGCGACTCGAAATGAGCAGGCGATCACGCCGGTCAGGATCGGCTGTGAGTTCCTTCGTATAAACGATATGATTGCCGGAGCTTAATCCGCCGCTAATCGGTTCGGTAGATAAATTTGGATCCAGCCAGACGTCCAACTCCTCATTTGCTCCCACATGATAAGTGTATCGGCCAACAATCAGGCGTGTTTGGTTTTGTCCAACGGTAAACGTGTTGGTGCTGCCGTTATCACCCACGCCGATACGTGCGTGGAGTTCGTAATCCACATAGCTGCCTTCAACACCAATTTTACTCGCATTATTCGATGATGAAAGATGGACACTCCACGAGGTGCCTTGCGTGACGCGGATTAGAAAACTAAACCAGAGGGATTGACCATCTACGAGATAATAGGGATCGAAGAGTCTTTGGTAGTCAGCACCCTGAGTCAAATTGGTTTCCCTGATTCCGCCACCTGTGACCGGCAATGTGCCAAACTGCAAACCGCTTGGAAAAACTTTCCAATCTGAGGCCGCATATAATTGAGACCAGCGGTTAGTTCCCCATCGAAAACCTTCCCAACCCAGTGTGTTGAGACTTGCCCCGGAAGAATAGTCAAAGCCTTCATAGACTAATATTTCTCCTGATGCACGCATAGGGTGCAAGCTCGTAGCAAGTAATAGAAGTATTATTGCCATTGAACCATCGCAATGATTTGGAGTCTTCATGTATATCCACTCGTCTCCCACCATCAAAGCGATGGTTTGGTTGTTATTCGGGAATTGCTACACGGAAACTATATCGCCTCAGATCTCGTTTTCAATGTGTGTTTGAACGCACAGATCCCTGAATCAAGGCGATACCGGGTGATTACTCTAGCGGCTCAAGCTTCATCGGCTGGTCGTGATCCAGAAACTCACCGCAGATGCGATAGAACTCAGCTTCAGTTTGTGAGCGCCGGATTTGGTGGAGAAAACTTCCCGCTGTCGGAACGCCGATCGCCGAGTCATCACGTTCGATGGCGGGTTCTTCGCCGGGCCGATTCGGAGATTGGCGTTCCGCGACGCCTTCGCCGAGGTAGTTAATGAACTTCTTCATGCGCTCGCACTGGATTTTCTCCGGTGCATCGAAGCTGGCTTGGGATTCCCAGAGCGCGCGGATGTAGGCCAAAACTTCGCGACCAGTCGGGTAAGTGATGGTTTCGCCGCGCAGTTGTTGGCGGATTTGATTGAACAACCACGGACTGCGGATGACGCCGCGCCCGATCATCAGGCCGCGTGTCTTGGTTTGCGCGAGGAGTTCCTGCGCTTGTGTGGCGGAATAGACGTGGCCGTTGGCGATGACCGGGCAAGGCATTGTCTCGGAAGCCTGGCGGATCAGATCATAATGCACTGGTAGCCGATACATTTGTGTGACGGTGCGGGCGTGGACCGTTAGCGCATCGAGTGAGTGTTTGGCGAAGATGGGCAGGAGCGTATCGAACTCGCGCACATCACTGAAGCCAACGCGCGTCTTCACGGTGAATTTGATACTCACCGCCTCACGCAACGCACCGAGGATGGAATCAATGCGCTGCGGTTCGCGGAGCAAGCCACCGCCCGCGCACTTGCGATATACGATGGGCGCGGGGCAACCGAGGTTCAGGTCAATCGCGGCAACGGGGAGTTGTTGCAATTCCTTCGCGGTGCGGATGAGCGAGGGGATGTCGTTCCCGATCATCTGCGCGATGACCGGTTTGCCGGTGGAATTCTCCGCGATGGATTTGAGAATCCACTTCTCCGGTCGCGACACGGCGTGGACGCGGAAGTATTCGGTCCAGTAAACATCCGCGCCGCCGTAGCGGTGCATGAGATTCCAGAACGCGCTGTCCGTCACATCCTGCATCGGCGCGAGCGCGAGGAAGGGCGTCGGACTCCGAAGTAGTGAATCGAGATCAGTCACAGCATCAACTGCGACCATGTGATCTCAAACCTTGGCGGAAGTTTGGAGGAGGCGGTCTTGCCGAGGTCTGTTTTGGCCATGATTCCGATTATGAGGGGGCTAACGGGAGAAATCAAACGGGTTTCAGTTTTTAGGTTTTAGCCGGGATGCGATTAAACTTGGGTGATGCTCTGCCCGTTCGTCCGAGTCGTCGTTCTCGTCCTCGGTTTTGTTATTTAACTTAGAGCAACGAGAACGAGGAGGAGTGTTCCGTCAAACACCCGCACCCGTTTGTGATCATATCCCGGTCTCACCTACCCGTTTCGATGATATTGACAAGCCAGCACGGACGACGCAGTCTCGACGCCGTCGTATGAATACCACTCAGATTTTTCCCCGGCTGCTGCGGACGTTTTGTCTCATCACTCTCTCGGCTTTCATCGCTGCCGCACAATCCAACGCGGCGGAAACAGCTATCGAAGCATCAGGCGGATCCAACGAAACTTTGCGTTCCTATCTGCAACTTCAAGAGCAGCTTCACGCCACTCAACTCGCGTTGGAGAGGAATCGCCAGGAAACAGAAGCGCTCGCGGCGCGCAATGCCGAAGCCGTGGCGACGCGTTTCAAAGCCATCGAAGCCGCCGTCGGCTCGCAGAGGCTGGCCGAGATGGATTCGATGCAGAAGACGTTGCAGAGTAATAATCGCCTGATGTTGATCGTAGGCGGATCCATCGCGAGCGTGGGATTCTTTGTGCTGCTTGCCACCGGTTATCTGCAATGGCGTTCAGTGAACCGGCTCGCAGAATTTTCCACACTCATCCAGAGCGCTCGTGCCGCACTTGCCGCGCCCGCGCCGAGTCAGGCCGAGACGCAATTGCTCGGCACTGGCGAGACGGCGCAATCCAATGGCCGGTTGTTCGGCGCGTTGACTCAATTGGAAAAACGGATCCACGAACTTGAACATACCGCGCACACGCCGACGCAAGCCCAGGCTCTCACTGCCGGCACTGGCAACACGGGCGCGGACGCTGTCGCCGATGCCGAAGCAAATGGTCATTCCGATCATAACTCATTGCTTATCGCCAAGGGGCAATCTCTGTTGAACATGGAGAAACCCGCTGAAGCTCTCTCCTGTTTCGAGGAAATCTTGAAGGCAGAGCCGAACCACGCCGAGGCGCTCGTCAAGAAAGGCATCGCGCTGGAGGAATTACGTCAGACGGATGAAGCCATCCGTTGTTACGATCGAGCTATCGAATCCAACGCCGACCTCACCATCGCTTACCTTCAAAAGGGCGGATTGTTCAACCGACTGGAGCGATACGAAGAAGCACTGCAATGCTACGAGCAGGCGTTGCACGCCCAAGAAAAAGCGCAGAGGAATTGAGGCGGAAAGCCAAACTCCGATTCGGCTGGGACGAGGAGGCTGCAACTTGCCGATTCGGAGATCGGCGTTCCGGTAGCGCGAGCATCCCTTGTCTCAGTTGAACTGCAGATCACTTCCTTTGCGCTCTGCTTCGAGCTGCTTGCGCATCAACGCGATCTTCGCTTTGATCAACTCACGGTTCTCTTCACCTTTCGCAGCGAGTGCTTTTTCCAGATCGGCGATGCGACCTTCATAAGCGCGCAGGCGATCTTGCAGCGGGGTCTGTAATTCGTTCAGGCGGCGTTCCAGCTCCGCCATTTCGACGGCGGCGGCGTGTTGAGCTTCCATCATGTCGGTGCGTTGGGAGACGAGACTGCTCACGGCCTTTTCTTTAAGTTGCTCCATCACACCGGAGCGGATGGCATCGTGCGCGCGGGCAACCTTCTGCTCGGCATCCAAAGCGCGTTGCTGCCAGTCGCCGGAGTCGGTGCGCGAGTCCGTGGATGGATTTGTGCCCACTACGGCAGGCAACAGTGTGGCGGCTGGTTTGCGACGAAACGCCAGCCATGCCAGCAAAGCGAACAGCAACGTCCCCGCCGTGATCAATCCTGCGACGAGCAGTCGGTTGTTTTCTTTCACCCGTGCGACTTGAACTTTTTCCTGCGAGACCTGTTGTTGCAACCGCCCGGCGACGGTCTTCTCCTGAATCTGACTGAGCGCGGCCATGATCTTGCGATCCACGAGCTGGCCCTGTTTGGCGACGATCTGCCCTGCTTGATAATTATCAGCTACGAACAAGGCCTCAGTGTGGCGGGTGCGTGCGGCCAGAGTGAGTTCGCTCTCCACGAAACAATTCACACGAAGTGCTCGCGCAGCAAAGCGCGCCGCGTCTTGTTCATCCGCGCCAAACTTTTCCAGCAAGGCGATCCGCGCGCGGCTCATGGTCAGCAGATTGGTTTTGCTTTCCTTGGTCCCGCGTGCGGCAACGTCATCCAAGCTGATGTTGTCGCGTTCACCCTTCACCGGCACGAGCAAGACCTGACTCCCGATCTTTGGCGCGTTGGTGAGATTGTCGAAGCGGATGGGTTGCTCCATCGCCTGCCGCACGCGCGCGAGCAATGTAATCTGCGCGGTCAAACCATCGCTGCCCAAAGCCCAATCCTCAGCCAACACGCGCGTCAGCGGGAACGTCTTGCTCTGCTTCTTGAAAGACGCGATGAGCTTGTCGAACTGCTCTGTCTCCAACTGATCTTCCTCAAGGCGCGTGTGGTGAAAGCTGCTGTGCATCAACCTTACAAAGTTGCTCCGCGCCAGTGTGAACGTTTCACGCATCTCCGTTTCCACGACGGCGGCGGATGTCTTGTCGAAGCGGAAGATCACCGGGATGCGGAGAGCTTCTTTTTCCTTCAACGCCTCGGTTGCCGCCGGGTCCACGACCATCAACGGCACGGGGGTATTGATGTTTTCATCCAGCTTGTCGCCGACGCGGTATTCGGCGAGATCGCGCGCGCTGGCGATGAAGAGGAGTTGAGAACAGACAAACGTCGTGAGGGTTATGCGTCGGAATGCGTTCACCATAGGAAGGATTTTTGTTCACCCAAAAGTTGATCACCGCTCCAGAGCGTCGCGCGCCAGGCGGTGACTTCGCCGAACTTCTTGAACTCATCACCCACCAGTTGGAGTCTGGCCCAGTGGCCCGTTCCCGTGATGCGGACCTGCGTTTCAAGGCTGGTTTTGCTGGGTAAATCACCTTTCGCCGTGCCGCGCAACTCCATGCGCAATGTCGCCATTTCATTGGTCGCACTGCGCCCGCGCCACAACACATCAAACCGGATTCCGGAACATTGATCAGGATTTTGACGCAGCTGCGCTTGATACGCGTCGCGGTCGTAGAGGCTGGGAGAAAGAGAGTGGCGTCCCTGAAGATCGAGAAAATGCGGCAGGACTTTGACGATCTTGCCATTGGCTGCTGACGCAGAAAATGCCGCTGCGAGGAGCAGTAGTGTGAGGATGAATTGGAACGCGCGACGCAC
>JANPGI010000115.1:0-2391 GCA_031423875.1 Verrucomicrobiota bacterium
GCCGCCACGCTCGCGCGACCCGCCTTGGTGTTCGCGAGATCGGAAAGAATCTGCTGCGCTGCTTCGGGCTGCTCCGTCAGCACAAGTTGCAGGTTGTGACCGAGCGCGTTTTCAATCGCGATGACATACTGATCCGGCACGCGAATCCGATCCGCGAGCGAACCGATGACCGACTGCGACTTGCGCAACGCCGCCACCGCACCCGCACTGAAACCCTCGTGCGAACCCTGGAGCTGTTCGAGCACGTTGAGGCGCGAACGCTTCTCCGCCTGCTGCTGCAAAAGCCTGTCCTGCTCGGCACTGGATTGTTGCAACTCCGTCTGGAGTTCCTTCAGCCGCGCCTGGCGCTGCTCCACCGAGCCGCGCTTGGTGGCGACACTCAACTTGTCCGTCTCCACATTCGCCGAGAAAGTCGCGAGGCGCGTTTCGAGACCGCTGCGCTCTTCTTCCAACTGGATTTTCTCCGAGGAAAGTTTTTCGAGACGCACGACATTGCCCTGATCTGCAAGTCGAGCGCGTTGATCTCATTGCGGACACGGGTCAAATCCTGCGCGGCGGCGAAGGCATCCGATTGCGCCTGACGCAATTGTTCCTGCCCGCTGCGAATCTCGTTCTCGATCTGTTGCAACGCGGCCTGTCGCGTCTTCAACGCTTCCCGATGCGTGGCGAGCGTGGATTCCGATGCGGCCAGGCGCTCTTTCACGGAAGCGAGTTCGTTCGACGCGAAACCACGACGCTCTTCCGCTTCGGAGATGTCCGACATCGCCTTCGTGTTCTGCGACGCGAATTCCGCGAGGCGTTCCTCGTTGAACTGCACGCGGCTCTCGTGGCGATCAATCTCGCTCTTGAGTTCCTGACCGCGCTGTTGCGTGACACTGATCTCGTGTTCGAGTTCGGACAGACGTTCGCGCAATTGCCCGATCTCGTCCTCGAAGCGCAACACATCCGCTGAACCAGTTTCGATTTCGTTGCGCAGATTGTCCGCCGACGTCTGACGATCACGAATCTCGCCGAGCAACACGTCGAGCTGATGCCGCGCGAGTTGCGTGTCGAGATGTTGCAGCTCGATCTGAATCTGTTTGAAGCGCCGCGCCTTGCCCGCCTGCCGTTGCAGTGAACCGATCTGCCGCTTCACTTCACGGATGAGATCGGCAACGCGCAAAAGATTTTGCTCCGTGGCTTCGAGCTTTCGGAGCGACTCGCGCTTCTGCGATTTGAACTTCGTGATGCCGGCGGCTTCCTCGAAAATCATCCGGCGATCTTCCGGCTTGCTGGAAAGAATCTGCGTGATGTTGCCCTGGGCCATGATCGAGTAACTCGTCTTGCCCATGCCCGTGCCCATGAAAAGTTGCTGCACATCTTTCAACCGGCACGGCGTGCGGTTGATGAAGTATTCGCTGCCGCCATCGCGGAAGACGCGCCGCGTGAGCGTGACTTCGTTGTAGGAAAGCTCGATGCCCGCCGCGCGCAATTGTTCCTGATCCACGTCGCCGATGGTGAGTGAAACTTCCGCCATGCCGACCGGCTTGCGTCCGTCCGTGCCGTTGAAGATCACGTCCGCCATTTCGCCGCCGCGCAGAGCCTTGGCCGATTGTTCGCCCAAGACCCAGCGGATGGCGTCGGAGACATTCGACTTGCCGCAGCCGTTCGGCCCGACGATAGCCGTCACGCCGGGCTGGAAATTCAGCGAAGTCTTATCCGCAAAGGACTTGAAGCCCAAAACCGTTAAATTCTTGAGATACATGATTTGGCCTATAAAAAACCTTCCGCTTGTGCGTGTAAAGCGGAAAAACCACAATATACAGGGCTACGCCAGCCGTCGGAGCACAACTAATTGGTGAGGAACCATGACAAGCTTTGTGCCCAAAAACCGCTAAAACAACCAAATTTCACACTAAAACCAACAAGATAGTTTCTACTCCCGCCGTCCGACTCTTACAACAATTATTTGATGAATCTTTGCTAGGTGGACCAACTTTCTCGCGAACATGGGGGGCGGTGGATTCCCAACTGGTTTGATTCAGTTAATTAAAACAACCGGTCGGAGGTGGTTGCTGCCCGGTATTGAATTGGCTTGGTTTTCTTAACCTTTTCGACCACTCCATCTTTTATTAGTTTGATCAGCCACTCTTTTGCTTGAGGTTTGGTTACACCGAGAAGACTCACAATTTCCGCTTCAGTTTGACCAGTCACAAGCTCTCGTCTCAACATATCGCGCACCGTCTTAAAAAGTTCTTCGGCGGGAGATGAATTTACTTTTGGAGCTTGACATGATAACTCGGTGAAACATGGGTACTATGACAGTACAATCAGCAAGCAGAGTTGATACTAACACGGTTTCAGCTAATCCTAGTCAGGATATATTTACCGTAAAAGTAGTTTGACCAGGTT
>JANPGI010000116.1:0-4146 GCA_031423875.1 Verrucomicrobiota bacterium
CTGTGGTTGTGCTGCTGTAAGTGATCAAGTTAGAAGACAAGGCGAAGCTGACAATGTTGGTCGGCTCGAACGGATCGGCCAAAGTGACGACATTGGTGTAATTAGCGACACCGGCCAGCGTTAAATTACCGCTCCCAACCTTGACGATGGCCGTGTTCGTTCCTGAAATGTAGCCATAGAATGTTGAAGAGGTGTTCTTAGCACCAATTTCCCAACTGACCAGCTGTGCTTGATCCCCAATCCCTGCGATTGAGCTGCCCCCAGCGATGGCACCAAGACGAACTGTCTGGGCATCGCGCGTATGAACGTTAACCCGCTCGAAGACGAACAGCGTGTTCTCGCCGCCGCTTATACCACCGCCATTGAAGAAGCGGAAGTTGGCGTTGGCGTTGGTGTTCGCAAATTCAACTACGCCGAGGAAGTTGGAGAAGCTCAATGCCTGACCAGCCGAGACCGGGCCGATGAAGCGGTTGGTTGCTGTGGCACTTCCGTTGAACTGAGCCGCCCATATCTTGCCTTCTGCCCCCGAGTTGAATGTCACCTTGGCACCATCCACTGTGGTGATGGAATTCGGTGTTCCCGGAGAGCCGCTGCCGCCGGACAGGAAAAGGTGGGCAGTATTGCTGGCGATGACGAAACCACCGACAGCAGCCGGGCCGTTAGGAATGGCTAATGTTGAACCGCTTCCGACATACGTTCCACCGGTGTAGGTGTTGTTGCCGGACATCGTCAGGGATGAACCATTCAGAATTTTCAGAGCAATCCCTCCGCCACCTGAACCGTTCACGATGCTGGCAGCAGTAGTTGTCGCTGCTCCGCCCTCGACAAAGATGGTGTTCGTGGTGGAAGTGGAATTGTTGGCAATGGAGCCGCCAGAACCAGCGAGGCTTCCGACGTGCAAATCGGTCTTCACATCCAATGTTCCCGCATTGACGCTCACTGTATTCGTTCCCAAAGCATATGCATTTCCCACCGCCAATGTGCCGGCACTCAAAGTGGTGCCGCCCGCGTATGAATTGGAGGCTGAAAGCGTTTGAGTTCCGTTGCCAACCTTTGCCAGAGCCAAGGTGCCTGATGTATTCTTGATGACGCCAGTAAATGTTCCGCTGTTGTCATTGTTGCCCACGGTCAGAGTGGAAGTAGTGCCTCCCTGATTGTCCACTGAGCCATCACCGTTTAGGCCATTGATATTATCGCTGAAGTTATTCAGATCAATCACACCACCGCCATAGACTGCGACATTACCTGCTCCCAAGCTAGGAATGGCGTTGTTCGCTCCGATACGAAGAGTGCCGTTGCTGACGACCGTGCCACCAGCATAAGTGTTCACCGTGTTGAGATTGAGCGTGCCAGCACTATTTTTAACCAAGCTGGTTGTGCCAGCGATTTGACCAGCACCCGTGAAGGTGTAGCCACCCGAAGCAGTATCAACAACAATGGTTGCTGGCGCCAACGTCCCAACAAGATTGACGCTCGGATTGGCCAAGCCAGTTCCGTTGAATGTCACGTTGTCAGAGTTGTTGAAGACGGATGCCAGGATGCCGTTCAACCAATCTGAAGTGGTTGCGATATCCCAGTTCGCGCCCGTGCCAGACCAGACGAGGTTCTTGGGAACATAGAGACTGATGACCAGATCAACATTGCCGCCACTGACAACGATGGCAGATGAAGTGCCACCAACCACGCCGCTGCCACTGATGAGTGCTGCGTAGCCGCCACCCGAAGTGATGCTGCCAGCAGCCTGTTCAATCAAACGATAAGTGCCGACGCCGAGTGCGGTGCCGGAGGCGTTGTTGATGAAGAAGGTATTGCCGCCGAGAGCCAAAGTGCCTTGAGCCACGGTGAGAGCCGGATGAGTTGCATCACCGCTGAATCCAGTCGGAGTAAAGGTCAGATTGATGTTCTTAGTTGAGAGATCAATGATTGCGCCAGCGTCTGCAACAATTGCCGCCGCCGTGGATCCAATCGCCGCGCCCGTTCCGCTGCCGCCGAAGCCGGTGGTCGTTGGAACAAACGTCACTGCGCCTTGAGTCGTGAGATCGAATGTCGCACCTGCTCGAACGTTCGCATTTGGGCCAGTTCCCAGAGCACTCGCATTGTTAATCTGGTTTGTCTTGGCATTGAAGTTCCATTTGCCGATATAAGTATTCGCCTGACCGAAAACTAGCGTGCCTAGACCAGCGGTGTTAAGCACAGTGTCCGCTGCGCCTCCAGCTACAAGACTACCTGCCCCTGCCCCGGTCCCGACCGTGTATACATCGCTCGCATTGAGCGTGCTCAGAGTGCAGTTATTGCCAGATTGAGCCCCCACGGCGACGCCGTTGACAGATACCGTGCCGTTTGCCTGCAGGTTACCGCCGTTGCGGAGATTCAGAGAAAACTGGTTGAGGGTGACGCCATCAAAACGCAATGTTCCGTTGGTGACGGTTGCTGTTGTGGCCGCACCAAACGCGTCGGCTGCCAAGACAGCCAGAGTGCCTTGGTTGATATTGAGGGGAGATGCCGCAGGAAAAATACCTGTGCCCGCAAGCTTCCACGTACCCGTACCTGATTTGGTAAATCCACCAGTCGCGTTACCAGCACCTTCGGACAAATTTGTGATGATATTTTCGCCGGTGTTCACACCACCCAAATTGAAAGTGGTGGCGCGAGTATTCGCTCCGTCATGAATGATGGTTGAAATGATCAAGCCAGCAGAAGCGTTGGTTGAATCGTTGACGAGGTTGTAAATACCCGCCGTGCTGCTAGGCAGACGAACACGCATTGGAACCAAGATCGTCTGCACGTTTGTAACAGCAGCATTGACGCGTGTCGTCTGGTTATGACTGACATAAAGAATACCAGTTCCCGGAATGCCTGTTGCAGGAAGCACTGCCGGGCTGGGTGAGCTGACGACATAAGCGCCACAGTTCACTCCGTCGAAAGTGAGACCGCCCAAGTGACGACTACGAGCGGCCGCCACGGTCGCATCATCAATCAAAATAGGGTTCGCTGCATTACCAATCCCGCCAAAAATGGGAGTATTGAATGTCGCCACGTCGTTGTTCAGAGTATTGCCTGTAAGATTAATTCCACCCGGGGTGGCATTCGCAATCCAGTTGGCGTTCGTATTCCAAATCGCGTTCTGCGGCGCATTTGACCATGTTTGACTTGCGGCAAACGCCGAAGGCGCAGCGATAGCTGCCAGCAACGCAGCAACGCGCATCGTGGCTTGTTTGAGTGTTTGGGTGGTTTTCATTTTATGACTTGGGTTTGTAGCTAGTTGGTTTTGGCTCGGTGGTGGTAGGTAGGGTTGGCAGTTAATTTTTTTTTGAACAAATTAATGTCTCGTAGTGAGGCTTCTCACAGTTGCGGCTGATGAAAATGTCGTTTGAATCGTCATTGGGTCTGACAAATAATCGCATACGATCGGTTTGAATCACATCCCCATTTCTGGTGAGCGGCGGGGGACAAAATGGGTGACGAAGCGGTTCTCATCGCTCAGTCGTGATGCCAGTGCCGGGTGCCGTCCCCCGTCCCAAATTTTTAGCCACGGCTTCCGTGCGCGAACGCACATGGAGCTTCTCGTAGATCTTACGGATGTGCGTGTGGACGGTGTCGTAGCTGATCGTCATCGCCTCGGCGATTTCCTTGTAGAGAAATCCTTTGGTCAGATGTTCCAGCACTTCGTTCTCGCGCGGGGTGAGATTCTCAAAATCTTTGGAGGACTTGCCTGCCTGCTGAAATGATGCGACAACCTTGCGCGCGATGTGGCTGGTCATGGGTGAACCGCCGCCCTGCACTTCGCGCATAGCGTCGAGCAACTCCGCCGGCGGCGTTTGCTTGAGCAGATAACCCGTGGCGCCCGCCGTCAACGCCTGGAAAATAAGATCGGTGTTCTCGTACACCGTGAGCATCACGATCTGTGTGCCGGGCAATTGCGGCTTCAACTGGCGCACGCACTCGACTCCGTTGATGCCAGGCAGGTTGATGTCCATGAGGACGACCTGTGGTTTATGTTTTGGCAGATCCGCGAGCGCCGCCTCGCCGCTGGCGTGCTGGCTCACACACTCGAAGCCGTCAGACAACTCGATGAGTTTCGAAAGACTGCCGCGCAAACGTGCGTTATCCTCGACGATAGAGACGCGGATGTTCGCGACGGGTTGT
>JANPGI010000117.1:0-2831 GCA_031423875.1 Verrucomicrobiota bacterium
GAAGCTGGCCAAAAACGTCCGAAGAAAAACAGAACCAGCCCAGCCATGAACTTCCCCTAATTCCGGGCGCATCATGAAACAGCCCCCCAAAGTTGGCCTGCGGAGGTGTCGGAACGCCGCGTTTACGCGGCAGCAGCATGAGTTGCCACGTTGCTGCCGCCTGAAGGCGGCGTTCCGGGGGCAGTGTCAAGATGCGCCCCCTAATTCCTCAGAATCTAATTGAGGCTTGCCATGCCGTGCCTGCGGACATAATTTTTTCCCCAGATAAACGACAACCTGAACTCAATTTATGGCTGATGTAGCAAACAAATATCCGGAAAACGTGGGCGGCAAATACTTCGTGGACAATCAATGCATTGATTGCGATCTCTGCCGCGAAACCGCTCCCGACAATTTCAAACGCAACGACGACGGCGGTTACTCATTCCTCTACAAGCAGCCCGAATCCCCCGAGGAAGAAGCGCGCTGCAAAGAAGCCAAGGAAGGTTGCCCCGTGGAAGCCATCGGCGACAACGGCTAGACGAGAATGTTTTCGACAACCCCGCGACTCACGAGTTGCGGGGTTTTATTTTGTGTGGGTCAATTGTTGTAATGTCCGCCCGCACAGCCCTGCGCGTAGAGCAAAAATAAATATCCGGCCACAATCGCGGCATCCGCCGTCACCGCCAATGGCGTGAGCAAAAATTTCTTTGTCGTCGCTGAACCGTCCTCATACACGGGCAACACATAACTGCCCAACACCTTTTCCCCGGAGTAAAGCGTGAAACCCTGCGGATTCCACGATAGCACCGCAGCCAGCCCCACATTCGTTTGCGACGCGAACCCGGACGCCTCGTGGATTCGGATGGGTTGTAATCCGTTCGCTGCGCGCGAAGAGACGAATGCGGGCTTGTGCGGATTGCGGGTAGATTCATGGTCTTGCCCCAGCCAGTAAGTTCGAGTCTTCAATTTCTCATTCACATCCAACCACTCGTCATACTGCACGAGGATGTCTTTGTTTTGCGACGACGCAAAGAGCCGAAGGTTCGGCGGTGCGGCAGGTTCGTGGAAGCGTGCGAATCGTCCATCCTCCCACAATGCCGAAGTCACGCAGCCCGGCAGCACACAGGACAGCACCGCGAGCAAGGTGAGTTGAATAGAGGCGCGCCAGTTCATCACGGAATGGGTTTCCAGACGATGTGCGCGTCGTGGTGGATTGCCAAGAATCAAATCCGTACGGGTCACAAAACGGGCGCATCTTCGCAGGCAGCGTCGAGATACGCCCTCACAAACGACCAGCCTAAACTTTTTCCGCTGCCGCACGGATCGCCTCTAACTGCTCCCAACGCGCGTAAAGCTTCGGCACACTCTCCTTCGCATCGTTCAACTCGGTCGTGAGTTGGGTGATCTGCGCGGCGTGCTTGCGGAAAAAATCTGGATCGGCGAACAATCCCTCGATGCGCGCCACCTCTGCCTCCACCGCGTGAATCTGCGCCTCCATGCCATCCAGTTCGCGCTGCTCCTTGAACGACAGCTTGCGCGCCTTCGCAGTTTTCGTCGTGGCTGCATCTCGTGAGAGCGCGGCTGACTTGCTCGCCTCCAGAAACGCCGCGCTCTGCTTCGCCGCGTCTTTGGCTGCGCGCTCCTTTTTCTCCAAGTAATAATCGTAGTCGCCCACACTGTGCGCGATTTTGCCATCACCCTCGAACGCGAGGATGTTCGTGCAGACGCGATTCAGGAAATAGCGGTCATGGCTCACCACAAGCACCATTCCGGGAAACGCGATCAACGCCTCCTCCAGCACCCGCAATGTCGGCAGATCGAGATCGTTCGTCGGCTCGTCGAGGATGAGGAAATTGCCGCCGCACTTCAGAATCTTGGCGAGCAACAACCGGCTCCGCTCGCCGCCGCTGAGCTTCTTGACCTGCGTGGTGATGCGGTCATCCGCGAACAGAAATCGTTTCAGATAAGAACGCACTGAGATTCTGGAATCGCCCCAGATCACGAACTCCGTACCGTCGGATGCCTCGTCCAGCACCGTGCGCTCTTCGTTCAATTGCAGGCGACCTTGATCCACGTAATTGAACTTCGTGAGCTGACCGATCTTCACCGTGCCTTCCGTGGGCGCGAGCTGGCCGATGATGGCTTTGAGCAATGTGGTTTTGCCAAGACCATTCCGTCCACAAACGCCGATGCGTTGCCCGTTCTCGAACGTGTAATTGAACCCGCTGAACAATTTCTTCCCGCCGAGAGTCATGCCGAGTTCGTTCACCTCGACAGTGCGATTGCCCAGTTGCGGCGGCGGCGGGATGCAAAGCTCCATGTCCTCTTCGATCACCAACCCGTCCTTCGCCGCTTCATCGTAGTAACGCTCGAACCGATCTTTCTGCTTGCTGCGTTGCGCGCGCGGGCCTTGCCGCACCCAAGCCAGCTCCTTCTTGAGGAACATCTGGCGCTTGTGCTCCACGGTCGCATCAGCTTCCTGACGCTCCGCCTTGGCCAGCAGGTAATCGGTGTAGTTGCCGTTGTGCGACCAGAACTTCCCTTCGTACAACTCCACCATGCGCTTCGCGACGCGATCAAGAAAGTAGCGATCATGAGTCACGACCAAAAACGATCCGTGAAACTCGTCGAGAAAATCCGCGACCCAATCACTGGATTCGGGATCGAGATGGTTCGTCGGCTCGTCGAGAATCAGGAAGTCGTGCAGCGAAACAATCGCGCGACACATCGCCACGCGACGTTTCTCGCCGCCAGAAAGGGTATCCACGCGCCGGTCGCCAGCGGGACAATTCAGATGCGACATCGCCGTCTCAATCCGTTGATCGAGCGTCCAGCCTTCGAGCGCCTGG
>JANPGI010000118.1:0-3897 GCA_031423875.1 Verrucomicrobiota bacterium
AACGCCCGCTGATTGGGTTGGGTTGGTTGGGTTGTTTGGAATCGCGCCGCCGGTGGTTAAAGCCCGGGCGGCGCGAAACGTTTTGATGTAGTAGGTCGGTTTGGTGGGGCGAGGCTACTGACGAGTCTCTCCGTCTTGAGCGTAACGGAAATCACTCAGGAGAATCTTTTTAACAACCCCAACAACCGTTGCTTCACCTTGCTTCGGTGCGGCGATGCGGCGTCCTCGGCGGCGATGCGGTCTTTGTTCTGCACGAACCAATCCCAGCTTTCGCGGAACATTTCGTCGTTGGAGTAACGCGGTTTCCAGCCGAGATCGAGCAGCGGTTGCACGTCGAAGTGAAAAGCCTTGTGATACGTGAGGTAATGCCACGGCGCGAGTGGACTGAGGCGCAACCAGTCGAGGACGCGCAGGGTGTTGATCGTGAGTCCGGCGGGCAGGCTCGCGACGCGGGAGGTTGAATGCGCGTGAGCGATGACGTGTTCGAGCGATTCGCGCAACGTGCCGAAGCGGTTCGTGCCGACGTTATAGACGCCAGGTTTACCCGCATCCATCGCGAGCATGTAGGCATCCATCAAATCGTGCGCGTGGACGAACTGGAACTTCTGATTGCCATCGCCGATGACATAAATCTTCCGATTCTCCTGAATCCACTGAAACAAAATCTGGAAGATGCCGAGTCGTCCGACGCCGAGAATCGTGCGCGGGCGGATGACGATGAGCGGGACGTTCCCTTTGGCGCAGATGTCGCGCACGGCGAGTTCGCCCGCGAGTTTGGCGCGACCGTAAATCTCCACTGGCGTCATCGGTGAATCATTCGTGACCGGGCAACTCTTTGGCGCACCAAAGATGGCGCTCGAACTCATGTGAATGAATGTCTTCACGCCTGCCTTCACCGCTTGCTCGGCAGCGATGCGCGAGCCTTCCACGTTCACCGCCCAGAAATCTCCGCCCGCCTTGGTGAGCGGCACGAGCGCGACGTTGTGATGCACAACATCCACGCCCTTCATCGCCCGCGCCACGCCGTCGGCATCGCGGATGTCGCATTTGACGAACTCGATTTCCTTCGGGCGCGACGGGTCTTCCCAGATGTCGAGGACGCGGACGCTTTCGCCGCGCTCGTGCAAACGCCGCGCGATGAGGTTGCCAAGAAAGCCGGAGCCACCAGTGATGAGATGTTTCATGTCTGAAAAATAGAATTCTAAACCTACGTATCAAGAATCAGCGATACGCGACTATAGTTTTGTAAATTCACCAGAAAAAATAAGTGTAGAATCAACAGCGCAACTCGCACTGAATGATTTAGCCAACGGTTTTCAGAACATTTGCCCCAAAGAGTAAAAGCACTAGATGAAACCAGCCAGCATCCTCCAAAGAAAGGTGTCCCAAATATCCACGCGAATAGATTGATTAAAATGAAGGAAGGCAACCCAGTGGGATTAACTGCTGCTTCTCTGGTGATAGGCATGGTCGCGTATCCTTGAAAGTAGAACGGGACAACGACACAAATCACATAGATGAAAAGCAATGCGCAGCCAAATAGAAACATGATTTTCCGAACGGGCAATGTGTTTGTAGCCAACATGTGGGCAATTGTTTTGGCCATGAATGCACTTAAATAGTTTTGTTTAGAAAGTCTGCCCGTTTTCGGCGCACCAGCGCAACGACCGTCTCATGCCTTCTTCGAGCGCGACGGTTGGTTTGTAGCCAAGTTCTGTTTCCGCCCGTGCCACGGAGCAGGCGATGGTTTTGTTCATCTCGGACAAGACGTGAATCTTTTGTTGGTAGATGCCGAGTGCTTGGAGCGTTTTGTCCGCGAGCCACGCGACTTCGCTGGCGAAGCCCGGAAGTTTCATGCGCTTGTGTTTGCAGGTGTGACCGAATTCTTTTTCCAGCAAGCGTTCAATCGTATCCATGATCTCGTTCATCGAGTAAGGGTGCTTATCGGCGATCCAATAAACTTGTCCCACCGCGCGTTCGCGAAGGGCGGCGAGGATCAAGCCCTGGCAAAGATTATCCACGTAAGCCATCGAGCGAAGATTATTGCCGCTGCCGACAATCGGGCCTTTGCCATCGCGTACCATCTGGAAGAAGAGAGTCTGGCGCGGCGGCTGATTCGGTCCGTAAAACCACGGCGCACGGATGAGCACGGTTTCAATCTTGTCGGCTCGCTCGCGCACGGCGAGTTCCATCTCCATCTTCGAGCGACCGTAATTCATGTACGGATTGAACGGCGACAACTCATCGAACAAATGATCGGGATGCGGATTGCAGCCGCACGGGGAGTTGGAGGAAACAATCACCGCGCGCTTCACGCCGGACTTGATGGCGGCATCCAGCAGGTTTGTCGTGCCATCGCGATTGATGGCGAAGAAATCGCTGACCTTCTTGGGATGAATGATGCCCGCCGTATGAAACAGAATCGCGCCTTTGGCATCGGCACAAAACTTCGCGCAGTCCGCAGCGTTGCGAATGTCGCCAGAGACAACTTCGATGCGATCAGAAATCATCTTGAGCGCCGCCGCATCTTGCCCGGGCAACAGCAGCACGCGAATCCGCAGATCGGCAGCGGGTGATTTGAGTTCGTCGTGCTCCGGCAACCCACGCACGAGCGATTCGACGAGTCGCGAGCCGAGCCAGCCAGCAGCACCAGTGACGAGGACAAGATTTGTATTGAAGTTCATCAGTTCAGAGTTTGCCGAGAAATTTTAACGCATTGCGTCGTGCGATCGCCATGATGGAGCCTTGCGGGTTCACACCGGGCGCGGTGCAAAGCAGGCTCGCATCGTTGACGAATAGATTCTTGAATCCGTGGATGCGCCCGAACGAATCCGTGGCGCACTTGAATTTGTCCTCGCCCATCGGACAGGAGGAGAACAGGTGGATCGTCATCAGGTTGGCCAAGCCATCGGGCAACACGTCAGGGATTTTGCTCAGGCAACCACCACTGCGCAACACCGGGCCACGAGTGAGGCTGGGGAATAGTTCGGTCGCGCCGCTGGTGAAAAGGATTTGCGCCAGCTTGCGCAAGCCGTCGCTGAGATTGCGGCGGTCGGTTTCCGTTAGCGCGTAGCGGATGAGCGGATCGCGAAAGCTTGGTAAGCTGCGAATCGTGCCGCGACCTTCGCTCGTGATCATCGTGTAGTAGGTGGCGGTGCGCTGCCAGGTGCTGGAAGTTTCGCGCGCGGCTTCGGGATGATCAAGCAACCCCAGCGCGACATACGCAGGCGAACTGATGGAGCAACCGAAGCTGAGGCGCGGCGAAAACTCTTTGACCTGATGCACGGGTACGCCCATGTCGGCAGAGTTCACGTCGTCAGGAAAGCGCGCGACAATTTTCGCCGTGGGATGAACTTGCAGTGAATTGCCGATGTTCTGCGTGATGCCGCTGCGGCGTAGCAGTGCAGGAGTGTGAACCGCGCCCGCACAAAGAAACAAGCTGTCGGCGACGATACGGATTGCGCCGGAGGTTTTGTGCGTGGCTTCAATCAGCCAGCCATCGCTGTTCTGACGGATACGATTGGCGCGCGTGCTGGATAAAAGTTTGCCTCCAGCCTTGAGGAAACGCGGGATGAACGTCTCAGT
The DNA here is from genome assembly GCA_031423875.1 of Verrucomicrobiota bacterium. Taxonomy (GTDB): domain Bacteria; phylum Verrucomicrobiota; class Verrucomicrobiia; order Limisphaerales; family JADLHS01; genus JADLHS01. Next base: position 3,586 of record JANPGI010000118.1, read on the forward strand.
CATGGACTGGCGTTTGCCGGGGCCGCTGGATTGATGGCGAAACCAGCGAGGGATTTCGAGCGACTTCCAGCCGAGCTTGGTTGCGCCGTCGTGAAGCTTGAGCGATGCGGGCGGCGCGGCGTGTGGCAACATTGAGACCGAGACATCACTTTCGCACTTTGCAAAGTGTGGAAGCATGTCTGCATCAGCCAATGCTTCAACTTGAAATTCTTTTCGCCATCGTTCGAGGATTTCTGGCGGCGTGCGGTGGTAAAGACCACTGTTGATCTCACTGCCGCCACCGACGCAACGACCTTCCACGTAGGCGATCTT
>JANPGI010000119.1:0-19506 GCA_031423875.1 Verrucomicrobiota bacterium
ACAACCTCGCCCGCGCTCATCGCGATGCGAATTGTTGCGCGGACGCCGCCGCGCTCGCGGAAGAAATCTGGAATCGCTGGCCCAAGGAACATCGCTTTGGATTACTGCTGATTGACGCGCTTGAACCGCTCGGCCAGGTCGCACGCCGCCGCGCCGCGCTGGAGGAACTTGTCATCCGCGTGGCTCGTTATCAGAAAGAGGCGACGGAAGAACTTGCACGGCGCAACGCCAACAAAACTCCGCAGACTGACGAAGATGCCGCCGATCCAACCGATGCCGCCGGAAAGCGCGAGCGATATGAACTGCGCGGCTTGCGCGAACTGAGTTATGGCCGGCCACAACTGTTGGAGTGGTTGTTCGTCAGCCAGGCGTTGTTGGAAAAGAATCCCACTGACGCGCGGGAACGTCTCAAAAAACTCACCGCGAACGATTCCGCACAAGGCGGCCTGCGTCAGCGCATCGCAGGCGCATTCACTCAACTCGGCGATGTGGAGGCCGCGAGAGAACTGCTCGAAGCTGCACTCCTCGGTGATGCGGAGAATCCCATGCTCCACGCACAGCTCTCGGAGATTCACTTCAAGGCGAGACGGTTTGATCACGCCATCACCGAAGCCACCGAGTCGCTCAGTCTGCTTTATTTCCAGCCCACCATGCACGCGCTGCTTGGCTTGGCATTGGTGGAGACAAACAGGTTTTCTGAAGCAGAACAGGAACTCCGCGTCGCCATCGCCCAAGCACCGCGACACCTGCTCGCGCACGAAGCACTGGCGAAACTGTATCGTCAGCACTTGAACCGCCCCGCCGATGCGTTCGCGCACGAAGGTCGGGCCGGGGCGTTGCGGAACGAACTGGCCGAACGCAAACGCGCGAGCCGCTCCACAGGGATTGGGAAAGTTGTCGAAACACACGCTTCAGAGGAAATCATTCAGGGCGAAGATTTGTTGTCCACTGCGGAGATCCCTGCACCGTTCAATCCAGCGGTGGATCGCTCGCGCATCATCACCGTCGTCAGCGGACTTCCCCGCAGCGGCACGTCATTGATGATGCAACTGCTCGTGGCGGCGGGCATTGAACCGATGACGGATGCGCGCCGCGTTCCCGACGAGGATAATCCGCTGGGCTATTTTGAATTGGAAAAAACCCTCTCGCTTGCAAAAGACAATTCATGGATTCCTGAAGCGCGCGGCAAAGCCATCAAGATCGTCGCCCAACTTCTGCCACTACTTCCTGCTGGAGAGTTTTACAACATCGTCTTCATGGATCGCGATCTCGACGAAGTCGTCGCATCGCAACATGCCATGCTCGCGCGGCAAAACCGTTCCGGCGCACAACTCGACGACCAGAAGCTGAAAGAAACTTACACCGTGCAACTCGAACGCGTCCGCCGACAGTTATCGCCCCGCACTGATGTTCGCACGCTCACCGTCAACTACGGAAAATTGTTGGCGGATTCGCCTGCGGAGATCGCGCGGCTTGCGCAATTTCTCGGCGAACCATTTGACCGGTCGGCGGCGGGTGCAGCCGTGCGACCGGAGCTTCGTCGGCAAAAGCGGTAAAGCCCGCCAAAGGCTTTCATGCACAAAGCCGGTGGCGATATGCCGTAAATATCAGTTTCCAGAAACCCGTATTGATGGAAGAATGCCACGAACCACCACCAATATGTTGCATCTTGCTGTAAGAAAGCTTCCCCGTACTAATCGTATCTCAACCCTGATCGCCCGTTGTCAGATCGTGCTGACGCTCGCGCTTGTTTCATCGGTGAAAGCGGACATCACTTATCCGACCAACTTCCAAGTCTTCAAAGGCGGTGCGGCGGTGATGCTGGAAGATTACGCCACGTTGCCGATTTCCGGGCGCGGTGGTTCCATCACCAGTTTCGGCCCGAACCAAACTCTCTCTGACCAGTTGGGGCGGCCCAGTTTTCTCCGCTCTGAACCCGCAAACGCCCCGGGTTACAGCAACCGGTTCTTCGTCGTGGATATGAACCGCAATCTTTACATCCTCAGCAAGAGCAACAAGAGCTTCACGGCTTACATCAATTTCCAGTCCGTGTTCCCCAAGTTTTATCAGGCCGGTGGTTACGCGGGCGGCCTCAATCCGATCGCGTTCGACCCAGAATATGCGACCAACGGAGTTTTCTATACCGCACATCTTGAAAACCCAAACGCTGCCGGAAGCGCGACCCCCATCAACGCCAACCTGCCAACCCTGAACCTGACGGGCTACACCACCACCACGCGGATCAGTCCGCCCGCAGGCACGGTGACGTATGAAAGTGTTTTGATCGAATGGACGGATACGAACATCAACAACGCCACGTTTGAAGGCACGGCCCGTGAGATCATGCGCGTGGGTTTCATCAGCCGGATTCATCCGATGGGCGATATGCTTTTCAATCCACTCGCTCAACCGGGCGATGCTGATTACCGGAATCTTTATGTTGCCATCGGTGATGGTTCCGCTGGCGAAACGGCTGGTGCAGTCCGCACAACCCCACAGCGGCTTGATGCGATCCACGGCAAGATCATCCGCATCACACCGGATTTAAATCTGCGTCCGGCAGATGAATTAAGCGGCAATGGGCGTTATCGCATTCCCACAACGGGAACGGATCCGAATCCGTTCATTTCCGTCAGCCTCGCGGGACTTCGTAAAGAAATCTTCGCTTACGGCTTCCGCAATTGTCATCGTATCTCGTGGGACAAGGTTGCGAACGTGATCGTCGAAAACGACATCGGATTGAATTCTTGGGAAGAAGTGAACCTTGTGCATAAAGGCGCAAACTACGGCTACTCCGAACGCGAAGGCACTGAGCAATTGTTTGTGTGCAGCAGTTGTGGCACGACCAACGGTTTAACAGGCAGCCAGCAAACAATCCCAATCCCGTTTCCCGCAACCGACGCGCTTGTCGTCACGGGTTTGGTCTCCGCCGTGACTCCGGTTTATCCCGTCGCGCAATACAGCCATCGTGACGGCGACGGCATCACCAGCGGTTTTGTGTATCGCGGCACGTTGATGCCGGCATTGTATGGAAAATATATTTTCGGTGACGTGCCCAACGGTCGGCTCTTCTACGCGGACATGGCGGAAATGCTTGCTGCCGATGATGGAGACCGGAACACCGTGGCCACCACGCACGAGATGCAGATCGTCTATAATCATCCGAACGACAACCCCGATGCAGGATTGAAACGCTGGCGCATGTTCGACATCGTCGCCGTGACTTATACGAATCGCGGCGGGCTTGCTGCTGGCGGCGCGCGTTTACCGGGCGGCGCAGAGTCCACAGGCACGGGAAAGACAGATGTTGATGGAGTGCTTTACGGTGTTGGCCGTGCGGATATCCGCATCGCAGAGGACGGCGACGGTGAGCTTTACGTCATCAGCAAGAGCGATGGCTCGATACGGAAAATGGTCGCGGCTTTGAGTCCGCCGCTCATCACAAACGTCACAAATTCAGGGAACAACTTCACCCTAATGTGGCAATCCGTGCCCGGCTGGAACTATCGCGTGCAATACAAGGATACATTAACCGCCCCAGTATGGAGCGATGTGTCGGGCGATGTGAATGCCACAGGAATTTCCGCCTCCAAGACAACCACAATCACCAACTCTGTCCGGTTCTTCCGCGTGCAGTTGCTGCCCTGATGCTCGAATGTAAATTGAGGTGCGCGCCGTCTGCCGATTGTGTATTCACACCGGCATCATGCCTCGCATCTCATCGTTGTTAATCCTATCAACGCTGGCCTTTGCCAGCACTCTGTTCGCGAACTGGCCGGACTTTCGCGGGCCGACATTTGATGGTCGCGCGCCCACGACGTCAACCGCCCTGCCGTTGCAATGGAGCGAGACGAACAAGATCACTTGGAAAACCGCCATCCCACACAAGGGTTGGTCCACGCCCGTCATCCTCGGCAAAAAAATCTGGCTCACTACAGCCACTGAAGATGGACGCGACTACTTCGCGCTCTGCTTGGACGCGGACTCCGGCAAAATCCTGTTCAACGAACGCCTCTTTCATACCGACACACCCGAACCGCTCGGCAACAAACTCAACTCCTACGCGTCGTCGTCGCCGGTGATCGAAGCGGGGCGCGTGTATGTCCACTTCGGCAGTTACGGCACTGCGTGTCTGGACACGGACAGCTTCAAGGTGCTTTGGAAACGCGATGATCTACCGTGCAAACATTTTCGCGGGCCCGGCTCATCACCAGTTCTCTTCAACGATCTGTTGATCCTGACAATGGACGGGATTGATCTTCAATACCTCGTCGCGCTCGACAAGAAGACCGGCAAGACCATCTGGAAAACCCACCGCACCGCGAACTGGAACGACATCGAGGCAGACGGTCAACCGCGCGGCGGCGGAGATTTCCGCAAGGCCTACTCCACGCCATTGATCGTGGATTTCAAAGGCGCGAAACAGATGATCACCGTCGGATCAAAAGCCGCCTACGCGCACGATCCGCAATCGGGAAAAGAGTTGTGGAAACTGGATCACCAAGGATTTTCACCCGCATCACGTCCTGTGTTCGACGGCACGAACGTCTTTATCTCTACTGGCAACGGCAAAGCAGAGATGCTTGCCGTGCGACTCGGCGGCAAAGGTGAGTTGACCGAAACAAACATTCTCTGGCGCAACTCGCGCGGCACACCGCGGATGCCATCACCCGTGCTCGTGGGCGAACTTCTCTTTCTGTTGAGCGACGGCGGCATCACCACCTGCCTCGAAGCGGCCACTGGAAATCAACTCTGGCAGGAACGACTTGGTGGCGAATACGCAGCCTCCATGCTTTACGCAAACGACCGCATCTATTGTTTCAGTCAGGACGGCAAAGCCACCGTGCTGAAGCCAGCGCGCACATTCGAGATATTAGCCACGTCGCGGCTGGACGCTGGATTCATGGCATCACCAGCCGTGATCGGCAACGCATTCATCCTCCGCACCAAAACGCACCTCTACCGGATCGAAGATTAGACCGTACAGAAGAAACAATCCTGTGCCGAATATCGCCACTCGCTTCTGTGAAGTAGCTTTTGAGGTGAACAGATCAGAGTGCTGTTACAGTTCACAAATGAATGGGGTGAACACCCCATACTCGCGGATCAATTCACGTGTTAAACTTTGCTCGATTGATTTCAATGAGTGATACGGAAGAAGTAAAGCACTTCGCTTTCCACAAGCGGCTGGCATTGGTCGCCTTTGCCTTCAGCTTGTGGGCGTTGTTGATTTTGTGCATCGGTTGCTCCGCCTTGACGTTCTGGAATAAACCACCCGCGCCCGGAAACATGGCTGCAAAGGTTCAAAGCGATGTCATTTATAGCCGGGCCAGCGGGGAGGAATTGAAACTGGATGTCTTTTTCCCGACGAACACGACAGGCAGAAGTCTTCCGGTGGTGCTGTATGTGCATGGCGGTGGCTGGCAGACGGGCAGCAAATCCATGCTATCCATGATGCCGGGACCTGCCGAACTGCTCCGACGTGATTATCTGGTGGTGGCTATCAATTACCGACTCGCGCCCCAACACAAATTTCCCGCGATGATTGAAGACGCGAAATGTGCCGTGCGCTTTTTGCGTGCCCACGCCAAGGATTTCAATCTGGACACGGCTCGCATCGGAGTCATGGGCGATAGCTCCGGCGGGCATCTGGTCGCGTTGCTGGGGCTGACGTATGACAGCGCCGGATTCGAGGGAGAGGGCTGGACCGACCAATCCAGCCGCGTCCAAGCTGTGGTAGATCTTTACGGGCCGACTGATTTCGCGAACGGGAATTCAAACTTTATCACTCTGAAGTTGATCCAAGATGCGTTTGGGGCGACGAACACAACCGATCCCATACTCAAAAGCGCCAACCCGGTGACGTATGTTTCCAGCCGCGCTCCGCCTTTTTTGATTTTGCACGGCGATCACGACAACCTGGTGGATTTGCAACAATCGGCAGAATTGGATGCCCGATTAAAGGCCGCTGGCGCAGACTCAACCTTTGTCGTAATAACAAATCTCGCTCACGGCTACGTCCCGCTTGGATTGAAATCGAGACCAAACCACGCCGAACTCTCCAGTTTGATCGCGGACTTTTTCGACAAAAATCTGCGGTGACAAGCCCAGCGGTTTGGGTTTTGGTTCGACACTGGGCCTTCAACTTTCAACACTCCCCGCCGTGAAATTACCGCCGGATTATCACATGCACACGCCGCTTTGCCGCCACGCCAGCGGTGAGCCGGTGGATTACGCACGTCGCGCCGTGGAACTCGGATTCACTGAAATCGGTTTCTCGGATCACTCACCGATGGCGCGCGATGATTTCGATGACTGGCGCATGTTCAATCGCCAGCTCGACGAATACGTTGAAAAAGTCTGCCGGGCGCAACGTGAGTTCCCGCAACTCACCATCCGGCTCGGCCTCGAAGTGGATTATCTGCCCGGCCACGAGGATTGGATTCGCGGCCTCGCGACACGACATCCATGGGATTATTTCATCGGCTCGGTTCACTACGTCTCGGACGATTGGGCGGTGGACAGCCCCTACAAACTTTCCAAATGGAAAAACCGCGACCCGTTCGAGGTGTGGTCGGCTTATTTCGACCGGCTCACGCGCGCGGCGGAGACCGGCTTGTTTGAAATCATCGGTCACGCTGATCTGCCGAAGAAGTTTGGCCATCGCCCTACGCAGGATTGCACGCAGCTCTACGAACGATTCCTCACCGCTGTGAAGAAACACAACTGCGCAATCGAATTGAACACCGCCGGGCTGCGCAAGGAGTGCAAAGAAATTTATCCGAGCCGCCAAATCCTTGAACTCGCATTTGCCAAGGGCGTGCCCATCACGTTCGGCTCAGACGCGCACAAGCCCGAAGAAGTCGGGATGAACTTCGCCGAAGCCATCCAACTCGCACGCAGTGTGGGCTACAAGGAGTGTTGGCAGTTATCCCAAAGACAGCGTCACTCAATCAACTTTTAACCGATGGACATCAAGAATCTTCAAGAAGTTCCTGCGTTCACTACTAAGGATGGGTCGGAGATCCGCGAATTGCTTGCACATCGGAATTCTTCAATCCGCAATCAGAGTCTAGCGGAAGCCCGCTTGCCGGTCGGTGGCAGCACTCAGGAACATTATCATCCGCGTGCCGAAGAGATTTACTACATCACTCACGGCCAAGGCCGTATCCAAATCGAGGGAGAATTCCGCGATGTTAAATGCGGCGATGCCATCGCTATTCCGCTTGGTCTCAAACACAAACTTTGGAACACAGGTCAGGAAACGTTGCGGCTGCTGTGCTGCTGCGCGCCTGCATACGAACACGAAGATACTGTCATCACGGAAAAGTAAGCTAACGAGTCGCCTCGCTACCATTTGCCGCCCCGACTTTCTCTGCACCTGATTTGTTGGCTGACGCTTCAATAATCTTTTTGGAAACTTCGGCTTTGTCCGTCCACAGCGTGACGCGCCCCTCGATACTCGACGTGAGCAACTGGTCACCCGCCCGATTCCAGCGAACGCCCCAGAGGTGATCGGGCGATTTGCCAACGTGCCGCAGTTCCCCGTCCTTCGACCAAATGCGCAATGCGTCGCTCGCAGACGCGAGTAAAGTTCCCTCCCGGTTCCAACCAATGTTTCTGACCGGGCCATCAATGTTCTCGCTGACGTTGATGGTTTTTAACAGCTTGCAGTCAGCGGACCAAAACTGGATGACCGGTAAATCACCCGTGTCATGGTTTCCGTAGTCGCCGATTGCAAAGAATTCCCCGGATGGATGCCACTCCACGCACAACAGCAGACAAAAGCCTTTTGCCTCCGGACGATGTCTCATTTGCTTGATCAGCTTCCCCGCTCCGTCATGGAGCATGATGAATTCGCCAACCATGACCACTTTGTTTTCCGTAGGATGCCACGCCACGCCGGTCATTCCTTTGGCCTTGTCTTGCTTGGTCGTGTGCAAAAGTTTTCCGGTCTCGCTCCAGATTTGCAGGCTGCCGTCATTTCCCGCAGTAGCGAGCAATTCGCCAGTCGAGTTCCACGCGATGCCGCGCGTGCCCTCCTTGGTCGGCAAAAGAATTTTGCGATCAGCAGCCACGTCGTAGATCGCGGTCACATCATCGGCACCACCTGACACCGCGAGCAAGTTGCGCAGTGGATGCCATTGGACTTTGTTTCCCTTCTTTGCTCCATCAAGCGATGGGTAGCGACGCCGTTCGTACGTTCTCGCATCAAAAATTCCCACCCACTCGCCGCTGACGGCAAACAACTTGCCATCGGGACTCCAATCCACGGACCAAAGTATGCCGGGGTCACCCGGCTCCTTCGCCATTACCGGCTGCATCAACGAAACGAACGCCACCAGCAATGCCATGATGAGGGAACTTTGTCGCTGAACCACGGCGCGGATTGGTTTGTGCAGAAGTTTCATCGAACGATAGTATTATGGTTCAACCAATACCGGCATCCCCACGAAGACGAGCTTGATCAAGTGTTCTGCATTCCAGTTGGCGAGCCGGAAGCAGCCGTGAGATTCCGTGCGGCCCACCTGCTCCGGGCTGGGCGTACCGTGCATCCCGTAGCCAGGCATGTCCAAACTGATCCACGCCGTGCCGACAGGATTATTCGGACCGGGCGGCAGAATCAATTTGGTCTTCAACTGCTGTGCTTCTTCGGATTCGGGAAACACCTCCGGGTTGAACGTGTAATCAGGATTCGCCGCCGCCGTGGTCACATGCAACTCGCCCGCCGGTCGTTTCTCCACGCGCGCCGCAATGCTGCACGGGAAATGCGCGATCAAGTTCGTCTCCGCGTCGAACGCTTGTAGTCGTCGCTCGCCGAGACTGATGGTGACAAATGCGGCTTTGATTTTCGGCGCGGGATATTCCACGGCGGGAATCTTCACTTCAGTGCCAGCAACAACATTCGTCCAGTTCACACCGGGATTTAACTTTTTGGTCAATGTCGGCGAGGCGTGTCCCTTCTCGGCGACGAGTTCAAGAATGGTTTCGTAATCGAGCGCGGTCTGCTGGGATTTGCCGAGCCATGTTTTGCTGATGGGTTGTAATCGCGCGAGGTCGTTGCTGGTGATGACGTAACTCGTCAGAGGCGGTACATCTAATGTGAGTGCGTTGCGCGTGGCGATGTCGAGTTCGCCGGTTGGTGGCAATCCATTCCTGCGCTGGAACGCCATGAGCGCCGCACGCGTCTGCGAACCATTCACGCCATCAATCGAGCCGGAGGAAATGGCGAGCCGCGCGATAGCGATCTGCATTTCCAGCGTGTCGCGCGGTGGCCGAGGAAATCCATTTGGCGAAGTCTCCCGCGTTTGCTTTTGCTCAACGACGGGCGCGTTTGTCTTCAACAGCGCTGCCGGAGATTGGGTTTCAGCTTTTGTGACCGGTTCGAGTTTGGGAGTCGGTGGCGGCTGTTGAGCAAAAGCCATTACTTTCGACGGCGATGGTGTGGTGACTTTTGCCACCGAATTGATCGAAGAATTTTTCCGCGCAGTTTGTTTGCTTGTTTTTTTATCGGACGCGAACCAAACGATGACTGCGATGCCGAGAACGAAGCACACGAACAAGCCGAGAAAAATCCCGCCCGAACCCCCGCTGGAAGCGGGAAGTTTGTAGCGGTGTCGTTGCGACATGCACTGATTGAGCCATAAAGTCCGCGCGAGTGCCAGCTTGTGCGGGGAAGTTTTTTGAACCACGAAACACACGAACTACACGAAAGAAACACCAACCTATCTTCCCGCTGAGCCTTCAATTTCTAGCACCCACTTCCGACAGAAATACAGCGGGATAAATCCGAATACTCCAAATGAGCAATCAATCAACCGCCACCAGAATGGGATTCCTCGCACTGAACCAAACACTAACGCAAATGGAATCACCAGCACACACGCGATCATTCCGAAGTCAAACAGCCAGCGATTGCGTACCGGATCGCGCACCGCACCGATGAAGACAATCGCAATGACGAAATGTCCGAACGCAAGCCAGTCCGTGCCGTAGAAGAGCATCGGATGATTCGTAGCGGTATCCTGCAACGCTTCGCGCGCCGTCAGCAGCCAACGTCCAATCTCGTTCGTCGCAGTCGCACTGGTCTGGCCATCAAGACCGAACCACTGAGTCAACAGATCGACTTCGGTTACGAGCGGAATCGCGGTCGCTCCGCTGATGACAAGGCCAACGATGAAGAACCACGTCAGCCACTTGATGCGGCGATGCAGGATTGGATTGCGGTTCATCGGGATTGTTCGGGTGCTTTGTCGGAGGACGCTTTGATCGAATCGCCCCAATGACTCAGGAAGAATTTCTTCTCATCGGTCATAAACTTGTCGGACGTGCCGACGATGGGTCGTAGCGCGGTGGTCATTTGCAGCACCACCAGCACAAAGATCACCAGCCATGTGTTGAGCCCGGCGTTGGATCGCGCCTTTGCGTGCGAGAAACCCGCTTCCAGAAAACGCAGTCCGAAGATTGTGGCGATACCCCAGAAGATCAGGTGCAAAGAACCCATCCACGCGAGGTGGTTCGTGGATTGTGAGAACAACCACGCCACCGGTGCGAAACCGATCAGCAGGATTGTCATCAGCATGAGCAGTCCGGCAACGAGGCCAAAGATTTCTATGAGCCGTGCCTGTGCGCCGCTTAGACAAGTGAAAATGTAGAGGCTCGGCAAACAGATGATCGTAGCGATGAGCAAACCTGCGCTGATTTTGACAGGTGCCGCCCACCATTGCATTCCGCCGGAAAATGAACCGACGATGACGCCGTAGATCAGACTGCAAACAATCGTGACGAAAAACATCGCAGCGATGAGTTTGCCTGCGCCCGGCTGGCGAAGCTGGAACATGAGACGGCGCGGTTGTCGCAGGATGGATTCAATCGCGACGAACAGATTTGGAATTGGTTCGCGCTCGGAAGGATCATCACCTAGCGGTCGCTGGCCGTTGATCGGCGGCGGAGGCAGATTGGCTGCGGTTTGAGATGGGAATGGCGGCAAGTTTGGATTTTGGTCGTTCATAATTTATTTGGTTTAGTTCAATCAAAGTCGAAGCGAGAGAGATCGCCGATGGTCGCCCAGACGTTCTCATAAAAATTTCCCTTGAGCGCGTTCTCGCGAAGAAACACGACAGGTAACTGCGGCGAGCCGATGAAAGGTCGCGCAATCCATGAGAGCTGGCTGCCGAGAAAAAGATTCCCCGCGAGCCACGCGATGAAGACACGCCGCGCGATATTGCGACTCGTGGCGAGTTGTCGCAGCAATTGAAACAGACGCACGTTGCCCGCGATGCCCGCGAAGGCGATCACCACCACGTTCGCAAGTTTGATCAAGGCATACGTCGCCGTAGACTTCACGTCTGGCGTCATCGGCGGCGCGTTCCACACGAGAAAGCCGAGCAGCGGACTGAATGCGCCGAGGATCGCCGCTGCGATGGCAATGCTCATGAGGATGGCGAGTAGCGATTGGCGGAGTGAGATGTTGAGGCCGAGCAGTGGCGCGAGCATGGCGTTGAGCAGCGCATTGCCGAGCGCGGTGAGCAGGAGGATGAGAGGAAATTTGATCGCGACAAACATTCCCTGTTCCGGGGATCGCCACCAACCCATCGCTGCACCAAAGCAACCTGCGCCGAGAACGATGACCGCGAGATGTTGACTGACGCGCTGAGCATTCCACTCTGTCGTCCACGCCGCGACGGTCTGGGATTCTGCGCGCAGCAGCGTGCTTAGTTCCGCTTCGCGCGAGATTGTCGGATTGTATTGCATCAGTCGTGTTCGGTGGTGGCTTGTGGATTATCAGTTTGCCCGCACGGGTTCAATGGTTGTTTCTACTCGCGACTGCCGCAGTATTAGTTCGCGGATAACGGGCGCACTCATCAGTGCGAGTGCGACGCAAAAGAGCGGCCAGTTAAAGTATGTGGGAAGAAATTGGCGGATCGTATCCAAGCCTTTTCCGCTCACTCGAAATGTGTCCGTCATGAAAACGTAAAGCGCCAAGACCATGCCAATAAAATTCAATGACCAAGCACCAACACTGGGAAGAATCTCACGCTGTGGGCGTTCAGACTGTGTCGCGAGCGTTCCCCAAACAATCATCAACGCGGCAATCAACACAGGCGCGAGAACCGGCCCCCACCAAGGCAACGGAATCAAAAAAAGGATGTCCCAGTCCATCAACGAACGTGGCCAGTCGCACATCACTTTGAGAAAGATGTAGTAAAAGATGTCCCATACGCCGAATGCGATGGCTGAATAACCGATACGTGCACGCCAAGTCTGTCCCGCAAGTATTCCAACTGCCAAAAGCATGACGAGCGTTGCGAATTCGCGAACAAGTTCGGCAAGACCGAATCCTCCGACTACTGGCAAGGGATAGTTCTGGTAAGGCACTATGCGATTAATGTGTGTTCGCAAATAGAAGACGACGGCGGATTCCACCCAGGCCATCGCCACGGCGAAGATGACGACAACTAGCCAGCGGGACCTGCCAAGATTGAGGAAGGCTGTTTTCATTGGGCGTAATTCAATTCGAGCAGGCGCGATTCCACCTCAGCAATCACCGAATCCGGAGTGGATGTTCCTGCGGTGATTCCAACAGTGTCGGTTTCGCAAAACCATTCCGCGCGCAAGTCCTCCGCTGTCTGAACATGATGCACCCGCTCGCAGTGCCCGCTGCATGTCGCGACTAGTTCCCGCGTGTTGTTGCTGTGCGCGCCACCGATGACGATCACAACATTGCTACGTTGGGCGAGATCAATGGCAGCCTGCTGTCTTTGTTTTGTTGGCTGACAAACCGTGTCCATGAAGCGCACGTCAGATTGCGGAAATTGTTGGCGGATCAACTGAACAAGTTCGCGGACGCGTTCGATGGGTTGCGTGGTTTGCGCAACGACACCGAAGCAAGATTTGGCGCGAAGCCTCACCACATCTTCCGGCGCGAGAACGACATCAAACTCGGTGAGGTCATCTGTCATCCCGCGCACTTCTATGTGGTCGCGCTTACCGATGATCACTGGATGCGCGCCCTCAGCAACAAGTTTTGCCAATGCGCGATGCGCGACGTGAACGAGCGGACAGGTAGCTTCAATCACTTTCAAGCCACGCTCGCGTGTCTGGCTCAAGGCTCGCTCCGATGTGCCGTGCGCCGTGATCATAACCGTGCGTGTGCCGACGGATTCTGGCGTTTGCTGAAACTGGATTCCCCGCGCTCGCAAGTCGGCCAGCACAGTTTCGTTGTGTACGAGATCGCCCAGAATCGTCAATGGCTCACGTTGCGCAGTATTGGTGGCCAGGGCGATTGCATCCCGCACACCAAAACACATTCCCAGATGTTCAGCTCGAATGATTTTCATACTCACTTTGCATTACAAAGTAAAAGACCGCGACTCTCTACGCGGCGTTCAAAAGAAAATTATTTCCCCCGGGCTTGCTGGACGATTTGCTCCAGCAGATTGACGTGGTTGATAAAGGCTTTGCGCCCAGCGGCAGTAAGTGAGCAGGTGGTGAGCGGGCGGTTATTCTCGTAGGATTTACTCACAGAGATGTAGCCCGCCTCTTGCAACGTGCGGATGTGCGTGGTGATATTTCCGTCCGTCATATCGAGTGTGTCACGCAGCTCCGTGAACGAAAGTTCCGGCGAAGCGGCGAGCATGGACATGATGCCCAGTCGCCCCTTCTCATGGATCACCCGATCAAGTTGGAGAAACGGTTCGGGGTTCACGCTGCATTCTTTCGCTTCTCGGTGAGGAAGAGACAAATGCCATAGGCCAGATGCAGTCCACCAAAAATGATCCCCATGAGAAGGTGCGGATTAATCGCATCTGACTCGATCCATCGCCGAAAACAAAATAGTAATACAGACCCAACGGCTATAAACACTAATCCAAACAGTCTCATTCCCCATGAAACAAAAAAACCAGCCGAATGGATCGCGCATCCGTACAGCCAAGACCAGACAGTAATCAAAATGATCTGATCAAAAAGGTCTTCGTTTTTTATGAACATTGCGAAGAATAACCCTACGACCATACCAATGAATAGTGGCGGAAGCATTGCTTGAGCAACCCGGCGCGTTGGAGGCGACCAAAAAGGCTCCAAATCTTTTATCGCCTGACGACGTGCGAGGATGAATGCGCCAGTCAATGAGATCAACGCGGCGCTGCTCCAGAACACAGTAAATTTCCGGTCTGACCTAATTAACAATTGCCATCCCACGACACCCCCAACAATCCCGACTATGCCGCAAAAAATCATGATTGGTGCGAGCGCGCGGCGGTAGAGCGCGGAGCGTTCCATCAAAGTGCGGATGGTTTGGAGTTGTTCGGTGGCTTGATCCGTTTTCATACTTTGACTTTGCGATGCAAAGTGACTGGTGGCAAGTGGGAAGTGGTAGGGGAAACCAATATCTCTGGTGTCTCTGTGGCGAGTTTGCGTTCTGATTTTCTCTATTGGCACCCGGCTTCAGCCGGGTGATCGCCGGTTGAGAGGAACGAAACGGTTTCAACCGTTTTGGAGGAGTGGTGACATTCCACACCTCGGCCAAACCGTTGAAACGGTTTTGTCCTATCCATCAGACAACACCGGGCTGAAGCCCGATGCTAATGAAAAATCACTCGTGCAAGATGCCCGCAGCCTTGCTTGTGAAGTTTGTTTGCTGTTCAATGCGCCTTCAATTTTGCGAGCAATGATCTCTCTCAACGGCCACAACCTTTCTGTCCTCGAAACCTGGCAGGTCGCCACGCACGACGCACCGTGCGAACTTTCCGCCGAAGCCCGTCCGCTCATCCAACGCAGCAGGCAACTCGTCGAATCCCTTGCCGCGCAGCCGCGCGCGATCTACGGCATCAACACTGGCTTCGGCCCGTTGAGCGGCTTTCGTGTTTCCGATGCCGACCTCGCGCAGCATCAGGTCAATCTATTGCATCATCTTACCGTGGGTCAGGGCGCGTTGTTCTCTCCAGCGGAAACGCGCGCAATCATGCTGACGCGGGCGAATGCTTTGGCGCGCGGCTACTCCGGTATCCGCGAAGAACTCATTGAGTTGTTGCTCGCAGCGTTAAATCGCGGTGTTTTGCCGGAAATCCCCAGCGAAGGTTCGGTCGGCGCGAGTGGCGATCTAGTGCCGTTGGCGCACATGGCGGGATTGCTCGTGGGTAGCGGGTATGCGCGCTTGAACGGTGAACGGTTGCCGGCGACTGAAGCATTGAAACGCGTCGGCCTCGCGCCAGTGGTGTTGCAATGCAAGGAAGGTCTCGCGCTCGTGAACGGAACTTCTGTGATGACCGGACTCGCTGCACTCGCCACGCACGAGGCGGATCGCATCCTGCGCTGGATGGAATTGTTGACGGCGTGTCTCTTTCAAGTTCTTAACGGTGAGCCGGAAGTTTTGTGTCAGCAAGCGCAGCGCGCACGCGGGTTTCGTGGACAAGCACTCGTGGCGCAGCGCATCACGGATTCATTGCGCACGCATCCTGATTACGCGAAGCGCATTGACGATCACGAGTGGGGCACGCTTGCCAAGCCGATGGCGGAGGGAACGGAAATCCAAGACCCATATTCGCTGCGTTGCACGCCGCAGATTCTCGGCGCCTTTCAGGAAGCGCAGTGGCATGTCGAGCAAGTTGTCACGCGCGAACTTAATGCCAGCACGGATAATCCGCTGGTGTTCGCGGACACGGGCATGGTGATCCATTGCGGAAATTTCTACGGTCAACAGATCGCGATGGTCAGCGATTATATGCGGATGGGCTTGATCAAAGTCGCGTTGCTCGCTGACCGGCAGATTGAGCGATTGGTCAACTGGCGATACAGT
The DNA here is from genome assembly GCA_031423875.1 of Verrucomicrobiota bacterium. Lineage (GTDB taxonomy): Bacteria > Verrucomicrobiota > Verrucomicrobiia > Limisphaerales > JADLHS01 > JADLHS01. The sequence goes on from JANPGI010000119.1 coordinate 15,800, forward strand.
CGCGGTCTGCCGCCGTTGCTCGCGGCGGGTGCGCCGGGATTAAACACGGGGTTCGGCGGCGCGCAACTGCTCGCCACATCACTCGCAGCGGAAGCGCGTTTGCTTGGCACGCCCGCGTCTATCCAAACTATTCCCACGAACGCGAACAATCAGGATGTCGTGAGCATGGGTTGTATTGCGGCAAAGATGACGCGCACGACTTTGCCGCTCGTGTGGAAACTCATGGCCATCGAAGCGATGGCTCTGGCTCAAGCCGCCGATGCGCGCGGGCGGGAGAAAGTTTTGGGTGGTGATTATCGCAAGCTGTACGAACTGGTGCGCAGTGTTTCACCCGAGTTGAAATGTGATCGTCCACTGGCGGAAGACATCCAGCAAGTGACAGAGTTATTGCAATCCGAAGCCGCCCAGCAACAATGCTTGCAGACATGAAACCTATCGAGACGGACGTTCTTATCATCGGCGCCGGGCCAGCGGGCGCGGTGGCGGCGGCGAGTCTGCAACAAGCCGGGTTTCGTTTGTTGGTGGTCGAGAAGCAACGCTTCCCGCGTTTCGTCATCGGCGAAAGTTTGTTGCCGCACACGATGGATATTTTGAAAGAGGTCGGGTTGTTGAAAGCGGTGGAGGCGCGAGGATTCATCCGCAAAACCGGCGCAGTTTTCAAACGCGGCGGGCAATCGTGTGATTTTGATTTCTCGAACCAGTCCGCCAACGGCTGGCCCTACACGTTTCAAGTGCCACGCGCGGAGTTTGATCAGGCGATGGCTGATGCAGTGGCAGAACGCGGAGTGGAAATGCTTTTCGGTCACGGCGTGGCGACGGTGAATTTCTCCAACGACCACGCGACGGTGACGCTGGATCAACCCGACGGCACGAAGCGGGACGTAAGCGCGCGATTCGTTTTGGATTGCAGCGGCTACGGTCGTGTGTTGCCACGACTGCTTGATCTCGAGACGCCGTCGAAATTTCCGGTGCGCGAAGCGCTTTTCTGCCACGTCACCGGAGATCGTCGCCCAGCCGGAAGCCATGAAGGAAAAATCTGGGTGTGTATGCATCCCGACGGCGCGTGGATATGGATCATCCCGTTCTCCAATGGAAAAACCAGCGTGGGCGTTGTGGCCACTCCGGAATTTTTTGCGCGTTATCCCGGCGAACCTGAAGCGCGATTGCGCACCATATTGATGAGCGAACCAAATGCCGCCGCGCGACTTGCCGAAATGAGGGTGGCTCTTGCGCCGCAACGCATCACGGGTTACGCCTGCTCGGTCAAAAAACTTTTCGGACCGCAATTTGCCCTCGCAGGAAACGCCACAGAGTTCCTTGATCCCATCTTCAGTTCTGGTGTGACGCTCGCGATGGAATCGGGATTGCGCGCCGCGCATGTGACCGCGCGGCAATTGCGCGGCGAAACGGTGGATTGGCAGGCTGATTACGCAGATCATGTGATGCAGGGCGTGAACACGTTCCGCTCGTACGTCACGGCGTGGTATGACGACAAGTTGCCCGCGATCCTGTTCGCAGCGCAGCGCAATCCAGAGATCATGCGGCAGATATGTTCCGTGCTGGCGGGTTATGTGTGGGACAAATCCAATCCCTACGTCATGCAAGCAGATCGAGCCTTGCGTGCATTGGCGACGATTTCAGGCAACTCTGCGCAGTCGAAACCCGAACTGTTGACTTCCGTTTCGTGATGAGTGTTCCGCAGAATTTCTTTTCAACCGACGATCAATCCGCTTTCGACGCGAAGTGCGAGGCACAACGCATCGCGTTTGCGCCCGTGGTTTTTCAGACGTGTCGCATCCTTCGCGACTCAGGCATTCTCGAACTTGTTCAAGGCAGCAATGCCACCGGACTTGCGCTGGCCGAGATCGTGGCGGGTTGCAGTCTGCCGCGTTACGGCGTGAAGGTGCTGATGGAATCCGGCCTCGGCATCGGGTTGTTCTGCCTGAAGGATGACCGGTTCACTCTCACCAAGCTCGGCTACTTCATGCTGCGTGATCCGATGACGCGCGTGAACATGGATGTGGTGCAGGACATCTGCTATCGCGGGCTGTTCGATCTTGAAGAATCCATCACCACGGGAAAACCTGCCGGACTGAAGACGCTTGGCGACTGGCCGACATTTTACGAAGGACTTTCCTCGCTGCCACCGCACGCGCAGCAAAGCTGGTTCGCGTTTGATCACTATTATTCCGATCAGGCGTTTCCGGCAGCGCTGCCACTTGTCTTTGCGGACAAACCAAAACGCCTGCTCGATGTCGGTGGCAACACAGGACGCTGGGTATTGCAATGCTTGAAGCACGATCCCGACGTGCGCATCACCATCGCCGACCTGCCGCGCCAGTTGGATTTTGCCCGTGCCACGATGAAACAACATGGCTACGAGACGCGCGTGGAATTCTGCGGCGTGGACATGCTCGATGAGAAACAACAATTGCCTGACGGACACGATGCGATCTGGATGAGCCAGTTCCTCGATTGTTTTTCCGAGGTGCAGATCGTTTCAATCCTGCGGCGCGCGGCTGCTGCGTTGAACGAAAGCGGCACGTTGCACATCTTGGAATTGTTCTGGGATCGCCAGCCAAATAAGACAGCGGCGTTCTGTCTGCAACAGACCTCGCTGTACTTCACGTGCATCGCGAATGGAAACAGCCAGATGTATCACTCGTCTGATCTTCTTCGCTGCCTGAAAGAAGCCGGATTAAAAGTTGTCGAGCAACGCGATCAAGTCGGCCAGTTCCATACGTGGTTGAAATGTCGGAAGGCGTGAGGTTGTTGGACTGAAGCACCAAGCACCAGGGAAATTCCAAGCTCCAATCTTCAATTCGCGTGCAAGGTGCTGCTTTGGTCGCGAATGATTACGACAAATGGCCATTCTGTTTGGATGTTGAATCTTGGTGCTTCTCTGGTGCTTGGTGCTTGGATGTTGGTGCTTTTCCCAGAATTCTCCACGCCCCGTTGCTGAGGATAAAGCCCGCACCCCGGCAACTCCCGCGCGCTTTCTTGCTTCCCGCCACCTTTCTCCTCAATCTGTTGGCTCGTGCAGGACTTGCTAAAAAAAATTCAGACGGATGCGGCGGAGCGACTGGCCTTGCCGCCGGGTCGCGAAGCTTCCCAAGAGTTGCCGCGTTTTCGGGCGTTCATCAAACAAGCAACGCATCGCCTCAAGCTCGCGCACCAGAACGGGCGCGGCGGTTTGGAAATATGCCAGATACGCGCCGCCGTGGTGGATTGCGTCATCCGCGCCTTATGGAATACGGCCTACAACAATCTGACACAAAGCGCGAAGAACAGTTTTCCACCCATCACGCTCGTTGCGCTCGGTGGCTATGGTCGTGGAGAACTCAATCCTCATAGCGACATTGATCTTCTGTTCCTGCACGAAGGCCAGGTGGCGAATGGGATGAAACCATTGCCGATCTTGGAACGCATGTTGAACGGCGTCTGGCTCACACTCTTCGATCCCGGCCTAAAACCCGGTCACGCTGTCCGCACATTCGGCGATTGTGCGTTTGCTGCAAACTACATGGACGACGCGCGTCGCATCGAGACGCGCACGTCGCTCATCGAAGCGCGATTGATCGCAGGTGACGAGAAGTTGTTCGCCAAATTTCAGAAAACGGTGTTGGCCAAATGCGTTTCCGGATACGAAGACAAATACATCGCTGCACGGTTGGAAGATCAGGCTACACGTCGCGCCAAGTTCGGCA
>JANPGI010000120.1:0-27784 GCA_031423875.1 Verrucomicrobiota bacterium
GAACTCAGGCGGAAAGTAACTCACATGGTTAGCGGCGGCGGCGAGCTGCCAGGGATTGCGCCCGGTCAGGATACTGGAGCGCGAGGGTGAACACTTGGCAGTCGGTGTGTAGGCTCGCGTGAACAAAAGTCCCTGCTTCGCCACGCGATCAAACGCCGGGGTCTTCACCCAGCGACAACCATACGCGCCCGCATGACCGGCGGACCAGTCGTCGGCGATCGCGAAGAGAATGTTGGGACGGGCGTTTGTTGGCGTCGGCTGCGCTTGGCAGGCGGCCAACGACAACAGCACGGCAGAAATAATTTGCGCGGTGATTTTCATGTTCACTCGGTTTCACATTCTTGGAGCAGGCGTTGATAAGTCTGGCGCGCGTGGTCGTAGGCGAGTTGCGCTTCGTGGTGTTCCGCGCCGACGTGGAAGCGTTCTTTCTGCGACCAGCATTGATCCACGCCGCGCAAGCACCACTCGACACTCCGGCGCGAGGCACGGATGGGTTTATCATCCACCAACACGAAGATCGGATTCGAGTGCGCTGACGGAAATGTGCGGAGCGCCACCCAACTGCTGCGCTCGATGGAAATCTCAAATTCAACCTCCTGCTCGCGACCATCGGTGAAAATCATCTTGCTCGCCACGGGATAGCCGTTGACCACGACTTCAAGCGGTACGCTGTTGGTGGCCGGTTGTCGCACGGCGGCGAGGACTCGCAAGCGGACAGTCCCCGGTTTCTTGAGGCGAAGTTCGCTGCCGCGTTCGCCAACGGCCACCTTGTTGCGGGGCGCAATTTTCTCGGCGGCGGCAAATTCCATCAGATGACTCGTGCCGTCGCTGATGTAACTGCGTCCGTCGCGAAGTTTGTCGCACCAATCGTCGAATGTCAGCTTGCCATCGAGCTTTACATACGAGCGTCCGATGCCCACGCGCGCTCCGCTCATGCAGGGGAAATCCGTCTCGCCGCTCGCTCGCGGACGGAAGCCAGCGTTGAGGACGTGATACCACATGTTCAACTCCAACCGCCGGTCGCTGTTCATCGTCGCGATGAAATCAATCGCGGGCACGAGCTTCCCGTCCGGGTCGGGAACTGTATGCGTCACGTCCACGATAAATTCATTTGCGCCGATGCCGTCGTAGGGTGGGATGTCAAAACTCGGTAAGCCGTTCGGGCCGTCCGCACCAGCCACGCGCCCAACAGAACCATTCAGCCCGATTGAAGAATGCGCCGTGCCACAGATGGCGCCCTGCGACTTGGCCCAGCGCAGCGTGTTCAATCCCAGCGTTGGCCAGTGATCTTTCGAGTCGCCGCCGGGCGGAATCTGGTTCTTCAATCGCAACAGGCAAAGATGCCCGGACGGACAGGATCCGAACCCACTGACTTCCACGTCTTGACGAATCAAATACGGATAGCGCGAGACTTCGGAAACTTCGCCGCAGAAAAATTGCTTCTGATAATCAAACCCAGGTCCCCAGTTCAGGCTGCAACCGACTTTCAAATCTTCGCCCATCGTATGCCGGTGCATGGACTCGGGATTCGCGCCCTCGGTCGGCTTGGTGTAATGCAGACAACCCGCGCCGTGGATATGGTGATCGCCAGAAAACCAGCCGCGCGCCATCGGATTCACCCAGCGCTTGACGGTGTAATTCACTTCACGCTGTTCCGGGCTGATGATCACGGTCTGATCTTCGGACACAGATTCCGGGCCGCGCGAACAAGTGATCGTGTAATTGCCAGCGGGCAACGGCACGACTTCGCCATGCGCGCGATAGATTTGCGTTTGAAAAAAGAAATCCGGCTCCAGCCGTTTGCTTTGCATGGGATGAATCCGTCCCTGCGCGTCACGGATCGTGAACGACGCCACGGCGGGCAGACCTTTGAGATCATACACACGGAACTTCACCGGAATCGCCGACTCGATCACGAACATCATCGGCGCGCTCGCCCAGTCCGGTCCGGCGGCCAGCACGTCAGTGATCTCAATGGAATCAATCTCCTTAAAACCCGCCGCCGATCCCGGATCCAGACGCACGCCCACCAGATGATCCTCCGCCTTGAAGCTGAATTTGAACTCAGCCCACTCGCTCGCGCCGCGTGTCACTTGAAAGGAGACAAGGTGTGCGCTATTTGGGGCGCGCCGTTGTTCGGTCGTCCAAAATAATTGCCAAATGGTTTCCTCGCTCGGGCGGGCGCGGATGCGGACGACTTTTTCGCCGGGAGACATCCGAAGGGCAGCTGTTAGAAACGGGTCTGTCCCGGAGCTTTGAATTTGCAGCACGCCGTTGGTGACGCTCAACGCACATTGATTCTCCGCGCGCCAGCCCTCGGCATCCGTATCGAAATTCCAAATCCTGCGACTGACTTCATCCAATCGCGCGGGCGTCGCACCTGATCTGGCCAACTTGAATGCCAGCGTCGCATCACGGAGTCCCGGCTCGCGCGCCCAAAGTTGGACGATGCGATATTCCAGCGCCAGTCCGCTCAGGGTGGGATTCATCGGGCGACGATCATACATCTCGACATCAATCCACCGCAACGGCACCTCGGCAGCGGTGCTTTCCGGCAGAGGCCGCGCCCCGGGACTGTCCACCCGCAACGCGTCGGTTGAACCCGGCATGTTGATGACTTTGACCAGCACCGCGCGCCAACCTTGTTGAATCAAATGCGTGTTGGTGGATGACGGCTGAAATTCCAGCGAACCATCGGCTTGCACCCGCACCGTCCCCAGGCAGAGCGGGTCGAGCGTCTGTTGAACCGCCACCGCCACGGCAGCGTCGGAACCGGCGCGGGCGGCGACTGCCAATTGCTCTCGCACTTGTTGGGGAAACGGATGGCCGATGAACTCCATCGCCTCCTGCAACCGGCTGACCTGCGCGAGCAATGGTTGTTGCTCGACATTTTTAACGAGCGACCACGGGATCGGCGGCGCGAAGCTGACTGCGGCAGAAAAAAGCATCAAGGCGGTCAGGACGAACTGACGGATCGGGCTGGTATTAGTTTTGGCTGAATTCATTTGTTCGTGTTCTTCTGGGATTGGCTCGTGGGTGCTGCTCCGCACTTGAATAAGATGTCCACTTCGTTACGGAAGCCGATGTCCTGTGTGCCCTGGCCGACGTGCAGGCTGATCCGCGCTTCGCGCAAACCAGGCTCACGGCTGCGGAGTTTCACGAGCCGATATTCCAAGGGCGCGCCGGAAAGTGTGACCGGCAGATTCGTTTGCACCACCATATCGGCTTCCAACCACGAGATCGGCGGGGCGACGTTGGCGGGCGACAGCACGCTGATCTGCAATGGAGTGGTCGTGCCGCTTTCGTTCTCGATGCGTGCGAGAAACAAAGTCCACTCACCCGCAACCAACTCTGGCTTTGCACCGCCGGGACTCACCTTGACGCGCATCTCGGGATTGATGTGTACGCGAAACAACGTGTGAGGCTCAAGCGCGTGTTCGATGACTTCACGCGCATCGTCTGGTTTCAGATTGGCGATGCTGTTTTGTTGCGCAGCTTGAAGTTTCAAGCCGCTCGCAACGGCGCGAGCGTTGGCGATCAACGCCGTTGTTGCCCGAGTGGACTTCGCATTTGTCGAGTTCGTGGTGCTGGAAAGATTGTCCTGGCCCTGCGCGAAATGTGAGAACGCCAACAGTAAAACAGCTAGAAGATCAATTAGCTTCATCGCGCCCCCACTCGCATTCGCTGATAAAATTCAAGCGCCTGTTGGAATTCCGCCACAGCTTCCGGCGGCAACACGCCCCGGTTCGACTCCACTTGCTGTTGCATCCGTTCCGCCAACCAATCCACCTCGACGCGGCGCGGACGCAACGGCTGGCTGGCGTCGTCAAACCAACTCGGCGCGGTGTGTGCGAAACGGAGGCGGCCAGCGTCGCGCGGCTCCCAAACCCGGAGCGCGACCCAACTCGTGCCGGAAATCGTGAGTCGCTCGCTGAACTTCGCGGAGAACGCACCCTCATCCGTCGGCTTGCCGCGCAACGGAATGGTGCGAACAACTTCGCCATTCACCAAGACTTCCACGCCCGCCACCGGCCTTTCACTCGCCACCGTGCCCGTGAGTTTGATCGTGCGGGACTTGCCCGACTTGAGTGCGAATTTCCCCCCGGGCACTTCGCCATTGATCTCCGCCAGCAGCATCGGGCCGGTGGTGACAAAACTCCGCCCTGCGCCCAAACCTTTGATCCACTCCTCGTAAGTGAAACCGCGCGGACAATGGACATAGACGCGACCAAAACCCAGCGGCACGGGATGGACGCCGCTGGCCGTTCCCGCAGTGGGCCGCATCCGAAAGCCGCAGTTCAGCAGCGCGTAGTAGGAGCGCAACGTGTAATCCATCCAGTCACGCTCGCCGCCGCTGCGACCGGCATCCGGCAGATTCATGAACGCGGGCGCAGGCACGTTGAAATTGGTGAACGCATATTCCGTGCGCCAAATATGATTGTTGGCGAGTTCGTAGAGATCGAGATTCATCACGGGCGGCAACATGAGCGACCAAGCCCAGTTGCATTTATCAATGTCCAGCAACGCGCCCTGGCGATGCGCCTCTTCCGCCACAGCCGCCAATGGCGGAGCACTGAGAGTGAACGGCTCGCGATGGTTCACGATGAACATCGCACCAAGGTTGTGATCTTTCCCGGCGACGGAGAAAATTTCGTATTCCGTGTTGCGCGGCCAGATCACATGTGTGTCGTCAGCTTTCAAGAGGTGCGCGGGGATTTCCGCCTCGGTGTTTTTGTCGCCGCTGGTGGGCGGGTTGAACGCCTTGGTCACCCAGTAGGTCTGCGGCAGTGCCACATTCAAATCTTCCGCCATGACTAACGTGGGAAGTTCGGCGAGCGGACGATGCACATGGCCATCGCCGGAAAACCAGCCGCGCTCGGCCATGTTGATCCAGCGCTTGAGCCTCAGTTCGATCTGCAACGGTTCATTGCCGAGAGTGACGGTCGTCACATTCGGCAGATACTCTTTGCCGCGTTCGGCGGTGAAAGTGTAAATGCCGGGCGGCAGATTCACCTTGAAATCATGCGCCGAAAGTGACGTGTGAAATTCGATGGAGCGGGGATTGATCCAGTTGGTTCGCGCATAGGTCACCGCTTTACCTTGATTTGAAGCACTCGCGACAAACAAGCGTTCACCCGAAGTGCTTTCCAAATAGAGCCGGGCTGCGAGTGGAGCACCGGTGTCGGCATCGGTGATTTTTCCGGTCAACAACGCGCCGCTCGCTGGCGCGACTCCCAGCACAAGGATGAAGAGCGAGAGACTCGCGGCGCGCGAGCGATTGGCGATTGTGCAGGACATGATCAGATACGGATTCAGGGTCAAGTTGTCCGGCGTGAAATTGACTTCAGTTTTCTCCTGAAAAATCGGGATGTCAGGACAAATTGCAAAATCAGATTGTCACGCCGAGGTTAGTCTCTCACAGAATCCGCAGCCTAAACAACTCCGCGAATTACCCCTCTTTAGGGGTATAGGAGAAAAGCCACTTTGCACTTACATGTTTCCTAACTGAACAATGTGCTTTGCGGGGAGAAATCTTGTGTAAAACGGTTTCTTCATTCCACACACTTGATCCATACAAACTAGTACCATGACGACGCACTTTTCCCCCAAACTCCTTTTCGTTGGCAGTCTGCTGCTGACGACCAGTGCCGTCGCTCAGACCTTGATCCTTGATCCGATTGGTGTCGGCCCGAGCGTCACCGTTTCCGGCAGCGGCGGGCCGCCATCGAGTTCGGTTGAACTGATCAAGAACGGTGTGTCGGTTGGCTCGATTCAAACCACTGCCAACGGCCTGTTCAGCATTCCCAACATCGGCACGGCCTCTAACGATGTGTTTCAAGTGCAGGCCGGGCAGGTCTGGAATTTCAATGCCAACGGCAATGCCGAAAATTGGAACGCACTCGCAGGCGATGCCTCCGTGGTCAACAGCGGCACCTGGCGGCAGACCAACTCCGCTGGCACGGACATGTCCGTGAATCTTTACGGTGACAATCTGATCCGCACTCGCGCCCGCGTCTTGGAAGTGAAGCTCCGATATATCGGCAGCGGCAATCGCACCGGCAGTGTCATTATGCAAACCGCTGGCCCGAACGGTGTCTCCGGCGGCGGCGATGATCCCCAGTCAATCATCGTCAATACTTTCACGCTGTCATCGGGCACCAACCTCCAGACGTTGGTGTTTGACCTCGGCATTGACCACAACGGCGCGGCGACGTGCTGGCTCGACGGCACTGCCCCCATCAACGTGAGTCTCTACATCCCCAGCACTGCGATTGGTGACGCCGTGGAAGTGGATTACATCCGCCTGACGGAAGCCATGAATTGGGAATTTAATTCCCTGGGCGACGTGGCTGAGTGGGCAGGCAACGCGAACACCACGCTGCTTGCCACGAACCTCGGCTACTTGCGGCTGCGCGCTACTGTCGCCGGAACCGTCGCCATGGCCCGTCCGTTCCGCATCCTGAGTTCAACTCATTTCGTCACGCTGCAAACGCGGTTTCGTCAGGTGACGGCCACGCAGCCAAATCTTCTGCACTGGAATTATTTCAGCCAGCCCTCGAGCTTCGGCACTGGCGGCAAACAGTTCTCGGCTCTCGGCAACGGTTCGTTTCAAACCATCACCACCAACCTGACCGGCACGCCGACCTACGGACTGACTTGGACAAACGGCGGCGGCGCGACGCTGAATTTTTCCCAGGAAGCGTACGTCGGCATGTTTGCGAATCTGGCCAACGAATACGCGGAAGTGGATTACATCCGTCTCCTGCCTGCGGCTCCGTATGGACCGAGCGCCACGGTTATCGCCAGCGGCAGTCCAGTCGTGCCGTTCTATTACGTCAGTTCCAGTGGCGGCAGTGATTTCAATTCCGGTCGCAGCATAGCGCAACCGTGGGCCACGTTCACCAATCTCGACAGCCTGACACTCGGGGCGGGAACGACAGTTCATCTCAAACGCGGCGACACCTGGGCCAATAAAATGTTACGGCTGACTGGCAAAGGCTCGGCGACGAATCCTATCACGCTGACCGCTTATGGTGATGGCCCAAGCCCGCTCATCACGGGCATCAATCTTACCAACGCGCCGTGCATCCAGTGGGAGAATCCTGCTCACGTCCGAATTGAGGCAATGGATTGTCGCGATGCGAAGATCGGCCTCTATCTCCGCTACACTGGTGGAAATCTCGACGGCACCGGCGAGATGTTCCGCAACACGAATGTCGTCGTGACCGCCTGCCACTTTCAAAACCTGAATGAAAAATGGAGTGCCCTCGACGGCAGCATCACTGTTCTGCCGCCGTATGAAATTTCCTGGGGCACGGGCATCTGGATCGGCGGCAATGTTCCCTCTCCGGGTGGCGGCCCGTGGGCTTCAACGAGCACGCCCATTCTCGATGGCTTGACCATCACGCATTGCGGGTTCAAGGACGTCAGCGTGGGCGTGAGCGCGAACTTCTATTATCCGCCAGCCTACCGGAGCCGCTTCACCAATTTCCGCTTTGAAGACTCGTGGGTCACCGGTTGCGAGGCGGGTTCGTTCGCGATGTTCTTTGTGGACGGCGGACACGCACGACGCGTGGACACTTGGATCGGCGGCACGAATTTTTACAACACGGGCACCACGGGCGGATTCCTCCAGGACTGCCAGAACTTCACCGTGGCGGACTGCGAATTCGCTGGCAACAAACGCAACGCCACCGGCCACGATGGCTGCGGGTTCGACTTCGAGGGCGACTGCCACAACATTTCGTTCACGAACAATGTGCTGCATGACAATGACGGCAGCGCGTTGCTCATCCTCAACACCGTTTCCAACAACACCGCGCTCAAGATGACGATGAATACCGCTTGGAACAACGCCCGCAATCCGCTGGACGCGGGCGAGAACGCCGAGTTCCGCTACAACCCCCCCGGCAGCACGGGAACCTTTACCAACATCGGCGTGTATCGCGGAGCAACCAATGCGTTCGGCGCGGTCGCCGTCTATGACAACGCGACGCGCTGGAATAATTTCTTGCCAGCCAACATCCGTAGCGGAACTACTTGGGCCAGCGTCAGCAGCCGCCCGGTAGCGTGGAACTTTACAAGCACCGTCGAAGGCTGGGGCGCACAAAATCAATGGACAGGTTTCGCCACGTCCGGCGGCGCACTCGTGGGTACCTCGGCTGGTGTTGATCCCTACGCCGAGAGCGCGGCCACTTGGGTCAACACGCGCGAACGCCGCTGGGTTCACGTTCGCATGAGCCAGACGGCGGGCACGACTGCACAGGTGTTCTTCCAGGTGGAAACCGATGCAACGTTCACCGGGCCGAAAGCCGTCGCGTTCCCAATCATCGCAGATGGGGTGATGCGCGACTACATCGTGGACATGGGCGGTGCCGCGACTTATCAAGGCGTCGTCACCAAATGGCGGCTCGATCCCACCGACGCCGCCGGATCAGTCATGGGCATTGATGTTTTTGAATCCGTGATCAATCCGTATCTGGTCTCGATCACGCCGGTTTCCACGCGCGTTTTGGATCTGCGATTCAATCAAGCAATGCTGCCCGACGGTGGTGTTTTCAATCCGGCCAATTACACATTGAGTGGTTCAGGACAAGGAACGCTTGCTAGCAATCCTTCCAGCGTCAGTCTTATGGCGACAAGCAACGGCCCGATCTACCGGCTCACTTGGAATTCTGGCGACATGAACGGTGCTGCCGCCACGCTCACCGCCGCTAACTCTCAGAATGCGCGCAGTTATCCGCTCTGGGCCGGCGGCACGGCCATCAGTTTCCTCAATCCCTTAGCACTGCCAACCATCACGAGTTTCTCGCCGTTCACTGGCCGCGCGGGAACGAACGTCGTGATTTTCGGAACGAACTTCACCGGCACAACCTCGGTGCTGTTCAACGGCCTCACCGCTTCATACACGGTCAACAACAACAATCAAATCACCGCCACCGTGCCACCCGGCGCGACGACCGGCCCGATCTCGCTCACGACTTCAGTTGGCGGCGCGAATACGAGTTCCAATTTCACCATCGTCCCCATCACCAGCGACCTGCTCGTGACGATTGCCAGCACGCCCAACCCGGTGACCATCGGCAGCAACGTCACTACGATCATCACCGTGAAAAATCTCGGCGACGACACCGCGCCATCCGTGATGCTGACGAACACTTTGCCCGTCGGTGCGATTTTACTTTCCGCTGTCACCATGCAAGGCACGCTTGCCACGAACGCAAATGTCATCACAGCCAACGTCGGCACGCTCGCCAGCAACGCCACTGCCGTCGTGACGCTCGTCTTCACGCCGCCTGCGGTCGGTGGTATCAGCGTCACGGCAACTTCTGGCAGCGCCAATCCTGATCCGAATGCTGGCAACAGCAGTACCACCGAACCCACATTCGTCGAACCGCTGCCCGTGTTGACCTTGGGCTTCGTTGCTCCCGATCAGGTGAACCTGCACTGGTCCGGCCTGCTCTCGAACTGGGTACTGCAAGCCAACGCCAACCTGACGACAAATGTTTCGTGGTCAAATGTGCTGACAACTCCGGTGTGGTTCAGCGGCACGAATACGGTGACGGAAACCAACTCCGCCGCCGCAAAGTTTTACCGGCTGAAACGATAACGGCAGTGTGATTCGCCAAACCGCATCTTTTGAGTTCCGAGCTTCCAGCCTATTTGTGATAAGCCATCGCCCTACATTTTTTGCAGTTTTGTTGGCGGGAGTTTCGTTGTGTAGCCGTTGTGCTGACGCGGAAAAATTTCCCACCGACCACGGAGTCATTCATTTTTACGAACCGAAGACATCGTTTCGGTCGCCGCCTGATTTGCGCGATCCCACAGTGGCGGGTGCCGAGGCCATTTTTTGGTGGGGCGACATCGAGATTCAGGATGGAGAATACGATTGGTCGCGCGTGGATCGTGAGTTTGACTTGTGGCAGGCGGCGGGCAAGCGGCTCGACATCCGGCTTGCCGCAGCGCACAACTCGCCTTTCAACGCACCAACTTGGTTGCACGAGAAATACATGGTTCGCCGGATCGGTCGTGGCGACTGGACTGACTGCGAAAGCGATCTTAGCGGCTATACGCTTGAAGCTGACGGACAGCTCACGCGCCAACCCGAACTTGTGGTCAGCGGCAAAGCTTCCGTCGCTTGCACAAATTCCCAAGCTGGACGAAAAGTGCTTTGCTCAATCGCTCCCGGAAAACATCTCGAACCGAGGGCGACGTTTGCCGTAGAATTTGATTATCGCGCACCGCAATCCGTCACCGGTTGGATTGAAGTCTTCAGCAAGCGAGGCGATGTCAAAGATCGCCAGCAGTTCGCGGCACAAGCTGCGGAGCGCGCGAGCCGGGTGTTCAAGATCACGCTGCCGAAATTGAATGAGTGCGGCATCCGCTTCGGCTACGACGGTTCAGGTGCATTCGCCGTGGACAACCTCAATGTGATCCGGCTGCTGGATGCCAAACCCGGCCGGCAAACGACCACGTTTGAAAAAGGAAAGCACTCCGACTGGGAGCTTCACGGAGTCGCCAAGATTACAAGTGATGCGAAACAGGTGATCACTGGGAAAAAATCGCTGCTACTTGAAGGCGGAACTGCCGGTGAACCAGCCGGTGTCAGCAATCATCCGACGAATTTCCCCATTGAAAAGGGACAGGGTTACGCGTTCGAGTTTGATTACCGGGCCATCACCGACGCCACGATTCGCTGCCGTCTCATCAGTCACGCCACTCCGGAAACAACTCTCGAGGAGCGGACGATTCAACTAAAGGCGGGCCAATCCGGGCGTCACTATTTTTCTTACCAAACATTCATCTGGCGGGACGATTGCCGGATGGAAATTGATCTGATCGGGAGCGGCAAGCTGGTCATGGACGATTTGGAATGGACGCGCTGGAGTGATCGGGTCGCCTGTTTCCCGGATTATTTCAATCCCGTGTTTCAGCAAAAGTGGGAACGATTCGTGACGAAATTTGCCGAACGCTATTCCCTTCACCCGGCGTTGGGTATTGTCAGCGTAGGCGGATTTGGGCGATGGGAGGAAACCATTCTCGACGATGATGCCTACGGCGGGTTGGACGCTCAATGGCTCGCGCGCGGCTTCACCCCGGAAAAATATCTAGCTCGCATCACGGACTGCATGGACCTGTATCGCCGGTTGCTGCCGGAAACATCATTGCGCATCTGCCTGGCCTACGGACTTTATCAACAGACGCCGCTCGACTGGTTTTATCGGCGCACGGCACAAGCCGCTGTGTCGCGCGGCATCAGCCTCAAACAAAACGGCTGGAGCGAGAAGTGGGACATGTGGGACGCCAACACCAGTTCCAGCTATCTCTGGAATCGTTACCGCTACACGCCGGGCATCACGTTGACGCTGGAAACCGGCGGGCAAATTGCGCGGCCAGGACCGGGCGCGGGTCATCCGGTTTCGTTCCTCAATCGCGGCATGATTGATGGCACGGATATTTTCTTTCTTTACGGCAGCGACATTGCCGCCCGGCAGGTTCACAAGCATCTGCGCTGGGCCAACGAGCAATTGGGACGGCATACGATCACCACCCTGCACAGTCGCCTCGGAGACACTTCGCTGACTCACGAGAATTCACCCATCCGGATGGAGTATCGCAATCTCTGGCTCGGGCTGCGGCAATATCAGAAGCCGTCGGCGAATGTCATCTACACTAATTGCCTCGGTGAACTGTGCGCCGCCACCAGCCCCGGCAATCCGCACATCGCTTTCGACGTGGACGACCGCCAGCAATACAACGGCATGAGCGGCGTCATCCTCACCGTGCAATATCTCGATGAAGGCGCAGACCAGTTTGAAATCACCGCCCTGAATCACTGGAATGGCAAGTGGCAGACTCTCGGCAGCGTGAAAAAAACCGGCACCGGCCAATGGCGCATCGCCTCCTTCCACGAACCCGACTGGTGTCGCAGTACTCGCAACAGCGGCGAGGATGTTCACACGGACATCGTCATCAATGATCTCAACGACGGCATCGAACACATCGCCAGCGTGGAGTTGAGTTTTGTTCCGTCCCGCGAATGGCATCATTCAACTTTTTTGGCACTTGTGCCGACCGAGCATCACGTCGCCCTGACCAACACGCTGAGTCGCGAGATCGAAATTCCCGCCAGCACGCCGCTGAACGGAGTCAGCGTGCCGTTGTGGACCGGCAATCTGGAGGCGAACGCGCTGCGAGGCCGCGTCTATGCCGTGACAACTCAAGGCGAGCAACTCGTCAGCGAAAAGGATTACGCGCTTCCGGCGAATGGTGACTGGTTTGAGTTGCCCGTGGTGCCGTCGCCGGACTGCTCGCGGTATCGCATCGAGTTGTCGCAACCCAAAGGCTCGGTCGGCTGGTATCAAACCACCAACGGCGAGTTGGCCTGCCGGGCCTGGAGTTACGCGAGCCACTGCGATGTCGCGCAGGCCGCAGTAAAGGGGAATCAGTCTATTGACCTGAGAGAACATGAGTTGCTCGTGGATGCGATTTCACCTTTCTCTGGCCTGCGGCTAAATCTGAGCAGTCCGACAGGCGAAACAATCGTGTCCGCGAAACTCTTTCGCGAACTTCCCGGCAGCGGATGGTCCGAGGCTATTGCCGAACAGAACGTCACCTTGAAGGCTGGGACACCGCCATCACTTTGGTTTGAGCCGCAAACCGCTGGCCAATACAAACTGGGATTGCGAACCGTCTCTGGCTCTGCCGTTGTCGCCTCGGCAGGTCAGCCTGTTGTCAGCCCGCACTTGCTGATCCGCCGGGAAGCGGCCCGGCCCGCGTTGCCTTTTGCCGCCACAGGTCAATCACTCTTCCAACCTGTCGCTGGACAATCAGCAGGCTGGAGCAATGTCAGCGGACTGGAAATCTCCGAACAGAATGCGCAATCGGTCGCAGCCAAACTAACTGCAAGCGCAGCAGCGTTTGAACTCGCGCTGAATCCTCCGGTGACAGCGACCACCAATCAAATGCTCGCCATCCAGCTTGCGAATCAAACCGGCGCACCGCTGTTGCGAGTTTATTGGGCAGGTCGAGATCAATCCTTCGACCCAGCCCATTCCGTGCTGTTGCCGCTCGTGCAAAACGACACGGAATTACGCGAGTATCAATTCCCCATCGGGTTCGAGGAACACTGGCGCGGCATCATCACTCGATTGCGAGTGGAGGTTGCATCCACCGCCGTTACCCGAGGCGAAATTCGAGTGGGCGCGATCCGCCTGCTCCAGTTGTCAGACCCACGCTCGCTTGCTCAACGAAAATGAATTCGATCAACACCATGAACACCACCCGGATTTGCTCCGTGCTGCTCGTCGTATCGGCAATCACCTTCACCAGTTGCAAAGTGGCAAGCCCACAAAGCAGTTCCGCGATCCAAGTGAAAACCTTGCGCTGCGAATCACTGGTCAACCCGCGCGGAATTGATGAACGCGAGCCGCGCTTGTCATGGATTCTTGAATCCGTCCAGCGCGGTCAACGGCAAACTGCGAGTCAGATTCTCGTGGCGAGCAGCCGCGAACGCCTGCAACGCAACGAAGGCGATTTGTGGGACAGTGGCCGACGCGATTCCTCGGCTTCGATCCAAGTGAGCTACGCGGGCAAACCGCTGACCTCGCGCCAACTTTGTTTCTGGAAAGTGCGCGTGTGGGACAAGGACGGCAAGGCCTCCGCGTGGAGTGAGCCGGCGAATTTCTCCGTGGGACTGCTCGCGCCTTCCGACTGGCAGGCTCGTTGGATTGGTCGCGACGAAACCAGCACCAACACCAACGAATCGCGGCGGTTGTCTGCACGGATGTTGCGGAGGGAATTCATCGCCGCCAAACCTGTGTCTCGCGCCACGGTTTATTTCAGCGGGCTTGGACTTTCGGAGCTTTACATCAACGGAGACAAAATCGGCGATCAGGTTCTGTCCCCCGGCCTGACGGAATACTCGAATCGTATTCACTTTTTGACCTTCGATGTCACCGCGCAGATTCGTCGCGGTCAGAATGCCATCGGCGCATGGCTGGGGAATGGTCGCTACTACGCGCCGCGCGCCAATTCACCCGCGCCAACGCTCAACTACGGCTTCCCGAAATTGCTCTCCCAACTGGAGATCAATTACACCGACGGCTCGCGGGAAGTAATTGTGAGCGACGAAAGCTGGAAGCTGACCACGGAGGGACCGATCATTGCGAACAACGAATACGACGGTGAAGAATACGATGCGCGTCGCGAGATGCCCGGTTGGAATCGTATCGGGTTCAAGGACGCCGACTGGCAATCCGCCAAAGCTGTATCCGCGCCGGTTGGAGCGTTACGCGCTGAGATGATTGAACCCATTCGTGTCACCGAAACGCTCAAGCCCATCAAACTCACCGAACCGAGTCCCGGCGTTTTCGTTTATGACTTCGGCCAGAACTTCGTCGGTTGGTGTCGGCTCGCCGTGCGTGGCCCGGCGGGAACGACTGTGAAGTTGCGCTTCGCAGAAACGCTCAACACGAACGGGACGCTTTACACGGCCAACTTGCGTGACGCCAAAGTGACCGACCTCTACACCTTGAGCGGCAACGGCGAGGAAATCTACGAGCCGCGCTTCACGTATCACGGATTTCGTTATGCCGAGATCACGGGCTTTCCCGGGCGACCCACAAAGGATTCCCTGATCGGCAAAGTGGTTCACGACGACGTAGCTTCCGGCGGATCATTTGAATCTTCCAACGCCCTCATCAACCGCCTCCACGAAAATGTCCGCTGGGGCACGCGCGGTAATTATCGCAGCCTCAGCACCGATTGCCCACAACGCGATGAGCGTCAGGGCTGGCTCGGTGATCGTTCGGCTTTCGCGCGCGGGGAGACGTATCAATTCGACATCGCGGCACTTTACTCGAAGTGGGTTCAGGACTTCGAGGATTCGCAGAAACCCAACGGCAGCATGTCGGACGTCTGCCCGCCTTACTGGCCCATCTACTCAGACAACGTCACTTGGCCCGCCAGCACGATCATCATTCCGGGCGCGTTGCTGGATCAATACGCCGACACTCGGCTCATCGCGCGACATTATCCGAGCATGGTGAAGTGGATCGAATACATGGGCGGCTTCATCACGAACGGCATCATCGAGAAAGACAGCTACGGCGATTGGTGTGTGCCGCCCGAAAGCCCGGAGTTGATCCACTCAAAAGACCCGGCGCGCAAAACCAATCCCGCGATTCTCGCCACCAGTTACTTTACCCATTGCCTGAATCTGCTGTCCCGCTACGCGACGTTGCTGGACAAACCCGATGATGCAAAACGTTTCGCTTCATGGGCGACGCAGATGAAAACCGCGTTGAATGAAAAATTC
Organism: Verrucomicrobiota bacterium; assembly: GCA_031423875.1. GTDB lineage: Bacteria > Verrucomicrobiota > Verrucomicrobiia > Limisphaerales > JADLHS01 > JADLHS01. The sequence goes on from JANPGI010000120.1 coordinate 15,320, forward strand.
TACAACCGCGAGAAAGGCTACTACGACAACGGCACGCAAACCGCCTGTGTGTTGCCGCTGGCTTTCGACCTCGTTCCTGACGGGGAACGCCCGCGAGTTTTCAACCAGCTCGTGCATAAGATTGAAGGCGAGAGTCGCGGTCACCTCGGCACGGGATTGATCGGCGGGCAATGGCTCAACCGGGTTCTCACCGCAGGCGGGCGACCCGACTTGGTGTATCGCTTTGCGACCAATACGGCTTATCCCAGTTGGGGCTACATGGTCGAGAACGGCGCCACCACGGTCTGGGAATTGTGGAACGGCAACACCGCCGATCCCGCCATGAACTCCGGCAATCACGTCATGCTCGTGGGAGACCTCAGCCTCTGGCTCTACGAAGACCTGGCAGGCATCAAGGCCGATCCCGCACAACCCGGCTTCAAGCACATTCTGATGAAACCAAACTTGGTGGGCGATTTGAAATGGGCCAAAGCCACGCATGAGTCGCCTTACGGCAGGATCGCGAGTCATTGGCGGCGGGTTGGCAACACTCTTGACTGGCAGATCACTGTGCCGCCGAATACCACCGCAACCATCTGGTTGCCCGCTGCTAACGCGGAGTCCGTCCGGGAATCTGGTAAGCCCGCCACAGCAGCCGAAGGTGTTAAATTTTTGCGCATGGAATCTGGTCGCGCAGTCTATCAGGTTCAACCCGGGAGCTACCGGTTACTGTCCCGTCCCGAATGATACTACACCTAAACAGGGGTATAGCAGCCGCACCGTTTTACTGTAAAACTGACCGCACAACAGAGACCCCCTAACCAACAACAACCTAGTTATACGTATGAGCATTAAATCAAGAATCGTAATGGCTGCGGTCATCGCTGCCATCTCATCTCAACTCAGCCAAGCCCAATACACACCAGTGTTTTATGATGGGTTCGACACGTCCGCTGGCTCGCAGGACGTGAACTTTGAACACAACATCCGTCAGGGCGGCGTCTTGAATCCGATCAGCTATACCCAAAATCCTGCTGGCCCGGACTATCATCATCAAGTGACCACAGCGACGCTTCAGCTCGCCGGTGATCCTGGATTTCAATACCCGATGGTTTCGCCTAATAAAAATTTCAAGGGCCCGATCTTTGGTTCACAAGTCGTAGGCACGAAGATTTCATTCTCCTTGGACCTCAACACCCCCTTGTCAGCGCAATACACAGCGGCAGGAATCAGTCTTGGCGCGAGTTCACAGTTGGTGAACCTCGAAGGCGATGCGGCCAACCACTTTGCGGTAAAATTTGTGGAGGACGGAGCCTTCGGAGGTGGAAACTTTATCCAGTTTTACGACGGCATAAACCTCGTCAACAATGTGCTTCCCTTCACTGCCGGTGGAGCTGGCGCGTTCGGTGTGGATTTATTCATCAACGATCTAGCTGACGGCAATCCGTGGGACGGCATCGGGTCAACCACGATTGATCTGTACGTGAACAACGTGTTTGTCGCGGGCTACACCAAAGGCGGCGGTGGTTACTCTGACAACTATCTTACACTTGTGGGCGAACGCGGCTTCAGCTTCGGACCGGGACTCACGATCGTCACCCATCAATTCGACAACCTGCTGGTTTATGCTTCACCCGTGCCCGAACCCGGAGCTGCATCTCTTGCTTTGTTGGGAATGGGACTCCTAGGATTCTTCCGTCGCAATCGGAAGGCCTGATGGAAACTTCCATTTCTACGAACAATCAAAGTTAAGAGTCCAACAACAAGTAACCTATGAAATTAAAACCTCTTTGCCTTTTGCTCTTGTGCGGAGCGTCACTCAGCCTGAATCAGGCGCAAGCCACAATTACGTGGACCGGCTCTGTCAATAATGACTTCTGGAATGCTGGCAATTGGTCGGGCGGCGTGCCCACATTTGGCGGCACCACCACAGATAACATCTTGATCAGTGGCGCGGTCGGTCCGGTTGTCAATTCCACCAGCACCAGTCAGTTGACAATTGCCGACGGATTCAACATCACCATCATCAACAGCACGCTGAATTTTCTCACCGGCTTCGGCGCCCAAGGAATTCAAGGTCTGTCAGGCGGGTCGGTAAATTTGCTCGACATCCAAAACTCGACTGTGTCCAGCGCATTTATCGCCGCTGGTATCACTGCCGATTTGACCTCCCTTAGCAGTCTGCGACTGGCTGGTGCGAATCGGTCTATCAACAGCTTGGTTGAAACTAGCCGGGTCAACCTTGGCAATGGTTCAAGCATCACCTACACGGCGGGCAACACAGACGCCGGATTGAGCCAGCCACAATCCATCTTCCGCACCGCAACGGGCATGGATTACAAGACCGACACGTTGACGGCTCCGTTGACGGATTTTGTTCTCACCGGTGCTGATGCTACGCCATTTTCCGTCGCTGGCGGCGGCGATGGCGTCAATCAAGGCTCATTCACCATCACTGCGGTTCCAGAACCGACGAGCATGGCTTTAGTTGGTCTCGGTCTTGCCAGTGCTGCAATCGCGCGTCGTCGCAACAGCTAAACTACTTGGCTCGCAAACTATTTGCTGACACATACAACCCCGCATAGGCGGGGTTGTTTTTTCAAACCGGCCATCGCCCGATACCTGCGCGCAGGGTGGAGTTAGTAGCAAAACACTTTGGCGATCGAAATTCTGAGCACGGAGACGAAGATTTGAGAAGCAATTCTAAACCGATGAAACTCACCATGATTTTGGCCCTGGCAGCGACCTTTCTCGTCGCGTCTGCCACCGCAAGCGAATTGGAAAAAGGCTTTCTCAACCCGCCTGAACAAACCCAGCCGTGGTGCTATTGGTATTGGATCAGCGACAACATCTCCAAGGATGGCATCACGCGCGATTTGGAAGCAATGAAGCGCGTCGGCATCGGCGAGGCGCTCATTGGCAATATTTTTCTCGACGAAGTGCCAGCCGGGAAAATCAAAGTCCTCAGCGAGGAATGGTGGCAACTCGTGGAACACGCCATCCGCGAAGGCGGACGCGTCGGCGTCAACATTGGCCTGTTCAACTGTCCCGGCTGGAGTCAATCCGGCGGGCCGTGGATCAAGCCGGAACAAACGATGCGCTATCTGACCACGTCCGAGACGCGTGTCACCGGCCCGATGAAATTCGCGCAGCAACTGCCCGCGCCAAAATCACAATTCCAGGACGTCGCAGTTCTGGCGTTTCCCGCTCCGCAAAACGATGATGACACGCTCGCCGCAAAATCCCCCCGCATCACTTGCACCCCTGCCTCGGCAGACGCCGGCAAATTGGTGGACGGCAGGCTGGATACGGCGCTGGTGTTCGCGGATGGCGCACCGTTCAGTGTTGAAATTGAACTCGCCGCGCCGATGACCGCGCGCTCGTTGCAACTCATCCCATCGGATTACCCCTTCAGTGCGGAGGTTGAATTCCAGACGGTTGATGAGCGGGGAGATTTTCAAACCGTGCGCCGCTTCCGATGCGACTGGTCTTATCAAGCCACGGCAGTCGGTTTCATGACACAAGCCCCGGTGACGATCTCCTTCCCGACCACGACCTCGAAACGGTTTCGCCTGTTGCTCACGCAAGTGACGCCAGGTCACCGCAATTTTGTTCCCAGCAAGAAAGCGGCGTTGGCAGAGATCAATTTGTCCGGCGCGGCGCGGCTTGAATTGTTCGTCGAAAAACAACTCGGCAAAATGCACCCCATCCCGCTGGCCATGTGGGATGCCTATCTCTGGCCCACGCCGCCAGAACCAGACACGCAAATGCTCGTCGTGCAACCGAACACAGTGCGCGATTTGTCGAAACATCTTTCCGCCGATGGGACGTTGCGTTGGGACGTGCCGCCGGGCCATTGGATCATTCAGCGCACCGGCATGACGCCCACCGGCATGAGCAACAGTCCCGCATCGCCGGAGGCCCGGGGTTTCGAGGTGGACAAGATGAACCGCACCCTCGCGCGACATCATTTTGATTCGTTCATCGGCGAAATCTTCCGACGCATGCCCGCCGCCGACCGCAAGGCGTTCAGGCGCGTCGTGGCGGACAGCTACGAAATGGGCGCACAGAACTGGACGGACGGCTTCGGTAAACAGTTTAAGAAACGCTACGGCTACGATCCCAAGCCGTGGCTGCCGGTGCTGTCTGGTCGCATCCTCGGCAGTGCGGATCAGAGTGAACGCTTCCTCTGGGATTTGCGACGGCTGGTGGCCGATCGCGTGGCGACGGATTACGTCGGCGGACTGCGCGACGCGAGCCGGGCGCGCGGGCTGGGTTTGTGGCTGGAGAACTACGGGCACTGGGGTTTCCCCGGCGAGTTTCTGAAATACGGCGGCGAAGGCGACCGCATCGGCGGCGAGTATTGGGTGACGGGCGATCTGGGTTCGATTGAGTGTCGCGCTGCGTCGTCGTGCGCGAACATCTACGGCAAGAAATTTGTTTCCGCCGAATCGTTCACGGGTGGCCCGGCATTTCAAAATGCGCCAGGTGACTTGAAAGCGCGCGGCGACTGGTCGTTCTGCGAGGGCGTGAATCACGTCGTGCTGCATGTCTATATCCATCAGCCGTGGGCGGACAAGAAGCCGGGCGTGAACGCGCCGTGGGGCACGGAGTTCAATCGCCACAACACCTGGTTTGAGCAGAGCAAAACTTGGATTGATTACGAACGCCGCTGCTGCTGGCTCTTGCAGCAAGGCTCGCGCGTGGCGGACGTGGCTTACTACATCGGTGATGACGCGCCGAAGATGACCGGCGTAAAAAATCCGGCACTGCCCGCCGGACGCGACTTTGACTACATCAACGGCGAGGTCATCGAAAAATCCCTGAGCGTGAAGAATGGCCGTCTCACGTTGCCACACGGCACAAGCTATCGCGTCCTAGTGTTGCCCGAGTTGAAGACCATGCGCCCGGAAGTGCTGCGGAAAATCCGCGATCTCGTGAAGGCCGGAGCAACCGTGCTTGGCACTCCGCCAGCCCACTCGCCCAGTTTGGAGAATTATCCCAACGCTGATCAAAATGTGCGCAAGCTTGCCGCCGAGCTTTGGGGGAATGAGAACACCCGCCAGCCCGGCGAACGGCCATTTGGCAAAGGCCGCATCGTCTGGGGCAAAAGCTTGGAGGAAGTGTTTGCCACGATGGGGACTCCCGCCGACATCGAGTTTCAGAACAAGTCGGCGGACACGAAATTCCTGTTCACGCATCGCTCATCGGCGGACGCCGAGATTTATTTCGTCAGCAACCAGAAGGATCGCGCCGAGAAAGCGGATTGCGTGTTCCGCATCGCCAGACGACAGCCGGAGTTATGGGATGCCGTGACCGGCGAGCGCCGCGACCTGACCGACTGGAGCAACGCGGATGGACGCACCACGATCCCACTGGAGTTTGCCGCCAACCAATCGTGGTTCGTGGTGTTTCGCGAAGCCGCCACCGCGCCCGCGAAGCATGTGGCAAATTTTCCCCATTACGACACTGTCGCTGAAATCAGCGGCGCGTGGGAAGTCAGCTTCGCACCCGGCACGGGCGCGCCGGAACAGATCACATTCGATGCGCTGACCGATTGGACGAAGCGTCCCGAGAACGGCATCCGTCATTACTCGGGCGCAGCGACTTATCGAAAACAATTTTCGCTGCCCGCCAGCGGCGGCACGACCAGAACAATTCTCGATCTCGGCAAGGTTCACAGCCTGGCCACCGTGTGTGTGAACGGAAAGAAACTCGGCACGCTTTGGACTGCGCCGTGGCGCGTGGACATCACCGAGGCGGCAAAGCCCGGCCAGAACACGCTCGAAATCGAAATCGTAAATGTCTGGAACAACCGGCTCGTGGGCGATGCCGCATTGCCCATGAATCAGCGCGGTAGCACGCTTCTGCTTGAAACCGTCACCAAAGCCACGCCGCTGTTGCCTGCGGGTTTGATCGGCCCTGTAAATGTATTATCACAATCCCGGTGATTGGCTTATCCTGCCCAGTTCAGAAAATGAAAAAACGATTCTTTGCCCAGTTGCCGCTGTCCGTCGGATTCTCCGTCGGTCTGTTGTTCGCCGTGGCGGCACTACTCACGGGCCGGGCGGATACAGTGGATGAGGCGGCATACCGCACGTTTCATCTTTCGACCATCGGCTCATGGGATTACCGCGCGGGCAGCATCAACTCAGCGACCAATTACCGCGCCAGAATGCTCGCGCTCAACGGCGGCGTAATGCCCAAGAACGTCAAGGCGGGCATCTCGGCGGGCGTGGAAATTCTTCAGTCCACGCACGGCAGCTATTACGATTACCTGTTCGCATCGGGAAAACACTGGGAGTTTCCCGATTATGTGAACGGTGAATCCGACTATTACGCCGGTTATATTTTTCCGAATGACATCCAACTCGGTGTTCACGTCAACGGCATGCCGTGGGCGGACAGCCCCATTCAAAGCGACGACATCCTGCACAACTATCTGGAGAAATTCGGCGGCGGAAGCTTGCTGCAAGTGGACCGGCTCGGAAGAATTCGCACTGCCGCCACCGCGCAAGACCCCACCATCAACGAGCAATTCTCCTCGTGGGACGCGTTGGAAATGCAACTGACGCTCTCGCGCAACGCCACTACGGTCCAGGACTACGTCGGGCGCAACTGCCGCACCGCGCTCCGCATCTTTGGTTGGTATCGCGAGCAGCATCCGGACTTGATCACCTTCGCCAGCATGTCGTCAGAGGTTTCACAGAACCTTCACATGAACGTGGACTACTCGGATTACTCCACCTGGTCGAAGCAGGAATTTCGTGATTGGTTGAGCGGCACAAATTTTTACGCCGGTCAGGGTCAATACGCCAACCTCGCTGCGTTCAACACCGCTTTCGTCGGCGCATCGGGATTCCCGTGGGCAAGCTGGGACGCCGTTCAACCACCCACCACGGTGACCTGGAGCACCGGCACGGCGAATGGCCGTTGGTGGAACAAGTGGCACTCGTTCCGCACTAATCAGGTTTATCAAATGGTGCAGGCGCAGATCAATTGGTGTCGCGACGCGGGCTGGAGTCCCGACATGCTTTACGGCCATCAAGTCCCGCTCAATCCTGCATCCACGGCTGATCTGGATCGCAAGTATGGCGCGCCGTGGACGACCACGTTCGTTCACAACGGCGCGAACGGCATCACCACCTACGGCGCGGATTCGTCCAACACCACGACGTTCGCCGCCATCCGCGCCAACGACAAGAACTGGGGTATCTTTGAATACAATCCGCTCGCTTCAAACAATGTTGCCGCCAATCTCGCCGCCCTCGATTCCGTCTGGAACTCGCAAGGCCGCATCGTCTCGCCCTTCATGTGGTGGGGCGTGGCGGGCTATCAAATCCGCGACAGCGTCTTCGAGACCGCGATGTCGCAATTCATCTTCAACCATCGCAACGAAGCCTTCACCAATCTCGCACCTTACGAAGTTTCCCCCACCGCCCGCGACGTGATCTGGGCCATGAGCGAAAGCGACGACGTGGAAACCTCCACGGATGTCGCGGCGTTGCAGTTCACGAACGGCACACTCAGGGGCAACATCACCGGCTCGAATCCGATGCTGTCCCTGGAATTTGTCGAGACCCCGAGCCGCTTTATTCTCGCCGACGCTTATCACGCTGCGTCCTTCCGTTTGTTCCTCACGAACTCCACGCCAGGCTTTGGGAAAATCGTCTGGCAGGATGAATTCAACGTGAGCCGCTCGATCACCTTTCCGGCCAAGCCAGGTTGGAATGTTTATCGCGTGAACCTAGCCGAGAACGCCGACTGGCGGGAGAAGCGCATCAAACGGATGGAACTGCATCCCGCCTCCGCTGGTGTCGGCGCGTTTCAACTCGATTGGTTTCGCATCGAGGCCAACCACTGCTGGCACTTCAACGACCCGAATGAAGTCTATGGCGTGAACCAGTTGACCAACGCCCTCGTTTCTGGTGGCAACTTCAGTGGCGTCACGGGCCCGGATGGCTTTTTCTATCTCGCCACGGACAAGCGTGATTCCAACTTGGACGCCGACCGCGCTGGCATCAACGCCGACACGTTCAAGAAACTTCGCGTGCGGATGACTTCCTCCGCTGCTGGCACGGCGCAGTTGTTCTGGTGGAAACGGGGCACGTCGTTTTTCCAGACCGCGTTCCCGGTCCAAGCTGGCACTCAAACCTACGAACTCGATCTTACGTCCACCGCCGACTGGTCTGGCGAAGTGACACGCTTCCGACTCGATCCGGTGAATACCGACGGCGCGAGTGTTTCGGTGGATTACGTCAGCGTGTCTCCGCTGATGCTGCCGCCACGGATCGCCAACTCCGACCTGATCGTCAACTCGTCCACGCCGGTGTTTCTCTGGGAGAATGCGATTGAAAATGATCACCCCGGCCTCACCTGCTCGCTCGAAATGTCCACGAACTTCCATTTCAGCAACATCGTTTTCAGCGCCACGAATCTGACCGGTGGTCGTTTGGTTTATTCCGGCCCGACCAATCTGGACGGCCAGTATTGGTGGCGCATCCGCGCTCAAGATGCCACGGGGCAAGTCTCTCCGTGGGTCACGCCGATGCCGATGTTCGTGCGCGTCTGGAATTTCAATCAACCCGGCGATGCCACCAGCTTGAATCAGTTCTCTGGTGCGTCGGTCAGCGCGGGAATCTGGCAGGCGACGACCACTGGAACCGATCCCTACCTTTATTTCAACAGCGGCGCGAGCCTCTCTCGCGGCATCAACGCCGACATTTACAAACGCTTCCGCTGCCGCATCCGCGTCGGCACTGCGGGCAGCAACCCCGCACAATTATTTTTCTTTCCGCGCGTGAATGGCGTTTCCGGCGGCGGCTTTGTCTCGATGAATCTGACCCTACCCGCGAACAACGTGTGGCAGGAACTGGACATTGATCTGTCCGCGTTCCCGCAATGGAAGGGTTACATCAACGAAGTGCGTATTGATCCCGCAGGCGCGTCCGGCCTCACGGTGTCGCTCGATTCAGCGGAATTCGTTCCGTCACCCGATTCGATCGCGCCGTCCAGCGTGTGGCAGTTTAACACCGCATCCAACTTCGAGGGCTGGGCGGCAATCAGCGGAGCGACCAACGCGCTCGTCACCGGCGGCCTGCTTACGGCGGACATCACGGCCACGAATGCAGGAATTCAGATCGCGCCGGTGAATCTCAGCGGAACGAACGCACACCTCGTGCAAGTTCGCCTGCGCAACAACTCGGCTGCAACCGCCGCAAGACTTTACTGGACCAGCGATGGCGATCCGACGTTCAACGAGTTGAAGTCTGTGAGCGTGGCGGTGAGTCCGAACAACACCAATCTCCTGACGTATTCGTGGGAGCTGCGCGACAATCCAGCGTGGACGAACAGCGCGGTCACCGCATTGCGGCTCGTGCCAGCGGCGACGGCGACCACTGGCAACTTCGCGATGGATTGGATTCGCGTCACACCCGTGTTCACCAATATCGCGCCCACATTCACCAAAGGCGCGAATCAAACGGTGCTGGAAGATTCTGGCCCGCGTACGGTGGCGGGATGGGTCACCGCTCCTTCCGTCGGTCCTGGCTCGGAATCCTGGCAGGTGATCAACGGCTACGTCGCCGCGAATACGAATCCATCTTTGTTCGCCGCACAACCATCCGTCAGCACTGCCGGTGTATTGACGTTCACGCCCGCTACGAACGCAGCGGGCGTCGCGACCGTTTCGCTCCAGTCGCGTGACAGCGGCGGCACTGCTTATGGCGGTCAGGACACATCGCTCGCGCAAACTTTCACCGTTACCTTGACCGGCGTGAACGATGCACCTTCGTTCGCAAGCGGAGCAAACGTCGTGGTGGATGAAGATTCCGGCGCGCAAACATTCCCGGGTTGGGCCACCAGCATCTCCGCTGGCCCTGCGGACGAAACTGGGCAATTGCTCACGTTCATCGTCACGAACAACAACAACGCACTCTTCGCGGCGCAGCCCACTGTGAGCGCATCCGGGACGTTGACGTTCACTTCGGCGACCAATGCCTCGGGCGCGGCCACGGTTGCAGTGCGGCTCACCGACGATGGCGGGACGGCCAATGGCGGCATCAGCAATTCTGCCATTCAGAATTTTCTCATCACCATCAACGCGGTGAATCAGCCGCCGACTGCCGTGCCTGACTCGCTTTACGCGCATTGGAACAGTCAGGCTTCGATTGGCGTTTCAAACCTGCTGACCAACGATACGGACATTGACGGCGGCACGCTGGTGGTGACAAGCGTCACGACGCCCAGCACGAGTGGCGGAATGGTTTCGTTGGCGGGCAGCGTCGTGTCTTATCAACCGCCGACGAACTTTTTTGGCGCAGACGGATTCAACTATCTGTTGAGCGACAGCCAGGGCGGGCAAAGCACGGGCGCGGTCACGATGACAGTTGTCCGCCCGACGATCACCGCGTGGCAGATGTTGAGTAACGGCGCGTTTCGTCTGGAGTTCAGCGGCATTCCCAACACGGCCTACACCTTGCAGGCCTCATCGAATCTCTCAAGCTGGCCCAGCCTCTCGACCAATGCGACCGGCGGCAATGGCCTGTTGAGTGTGGACGATGTGACGACCACCAATCAGCCCCAACGCTACTACCGGTTCGTCTGGCCGTGACTCACCAGATTTCCACTTCCTTGAGCGGCGCGTCGAATTGTTCGGCGTAGAGAAACCAGCCGTCGCCCTCTTTGGCCCAGCGCCACTTCTTTGCCGGGCCGTGATGAGTGTCTCCTCCCTTTTTCACGAATGGCCCGATGCGCACGGCAGCTATGGAGATGGGCTGGTCGCAGCGGAGTTGCAGGAGATAGGAGTTGTCTGACTTTCGTTCGTAGGTGAAATGGATGAACTCGCGCTTCCACTGACCGTCCTTGCTAAGAACGCGAACCGGCCAATTGCGCGCTTCGATACGCGACCAACCATTCGGCAGTCGTGGAATCAACGTGAGACCGGCGGTTGAAGACCGGTCGTCAATGCCGGGCAGCAGCCGGATCATTTTAAGAATTTCAGCTTGTTGCATCAGGTTGCCGAGGTCGCCATTGCGAAACCAATGACTTCCCTTCGGATGAACGATCACACCTTCGGGAACGAGGTAAGGATGATCCGGGTGATAGCAGAAGGCAGCGGCGCGTTCGATCGCGCGCGTGGCATCGCTGGTTCGATCCAACAAAAGAGCGGATTGCGCGAGGTAGGCTTGTCCGTAGCCCAAGGTGCGACCCGCGTCCGGCAGCACGGAGGTTGTGCCGCGAAGTTGCGCGTAGGTGTGGTTCAGGCGCAGGGATTCGTCGGCAGCTTTCGCGGGAGTGAGTCCCGATACATCAGCACCGGCCAGCAGCGGCGACATGCGTTTCCATCCATAGGCCCAAGAGTCGAAGAGCGTGTCGGTATCAATGTAACGCGGCGAGAGCGGGTCATTTGGACTGGCGGCGATTGTGAGCCGTTCGCGAATCGCTCTTTCCAACTGATCGGCTCTTTGATTCCAGTTGGCGGCGAGGGATGAGTCGCCGCGTTTCACCGCCAGGTTTGCGAATGCCCGGAGCGCCAGGGCGGCTTGGGAATTGGAAAACAGGTCGCGCCCGCCGCCGCCGGACGATTCGGATTCGTTGTAGAACAAACCGTCGAACGCCGACACTTCGGGGTGATCCATTTGCCAGGGAAACCAGTTGCCCGCATCGGTGAAGGCCTTCCAATGACGATCCAGCCATGCCTCATCAGTCGCCGGGGAAGTGGCCAGTTGCGCCATGGCCAGCATGATCGCCGCGTGGCCGTCATTTTCGGCACGCTGCTTTTTACGCTGTTCGCCTTCGCCGACTTCGGTGGAGTTGATCACGCGTTTCCAGTTGGGCTGACGATGGCGGAGGTCTTCATCGTAGAGGTAACGCAGCAGGGTCTCTCCGGCGGCACGCGCCTCGCGGTCACGACCCAGCGCAATGAGTTCGCGAAGTGCCGGGCCAGCATCACGCAACCAACTGTGCTGCGCATACTGACCCACACCTTTGCGCCAAGTGCCCATGCCGATGTAACCACCGAAGTTTGCCGCCAAGGGAGATGAACTGCACAGTCGCCCGTCTGGGGCAATTTTGTTTTCAACCAGGTCACGCACATTCACGGCGAAGACGTGCGCCAGAATCGCTGCCTCGGGTGGGCCGATGAATTCAAGTTGCGGATAACCGGCGACAATTTTTGGCGGCGCGAGGTTGGTCGGGATTGCGTTCGCGAATTGATAGAGACGCCGCGCCAATGCCTCCATCGCGGGGAGATGCTTCTGCCGGATGAAGAAAGTTTCGTCGAGCAATTCCAATCCATCCGGCGGCTGTGTGCCGAGTGCCAGGCCGCTGATTGCGCCCACTTGCCATCCGGCTTTGCGAAGTCCTTCGTCAATGAGTTCAATTGATTTTAGTGGAATCGGTTTCACCCGGACTCCCATCAGATAACGGAGCGGCTTGGGCGCATCCGGGTTTTCGAGTAGGTGCAGGCTGGCAGCGAGCAATGTG
>JANPGI010000121.1:0-1794 GCA_031423875.1 Verrucomicrobiota bacterium
CTGACAAGGTCGTATTATTACGAAGCCGAGAAGGCCGGTCAACTTAAACTTATCCGGCTTAGAAAAAAGGGAAACGTCCGAGGTGTGACGTTGGTCCCATACCAAGCCGTCGCGGAACTGATCCGGAGGGCCGCCGAGGATAATCAACAGGCGACACCTCCGTTCACTCCGGCCCACTCGCAAGATTCTCCCCGGAACAACAACCAAACCAACGACAACAAACCCAATGAAACATAAAATCACGGCCAAGGCGCCAACGCGCCATAACCTAAGCTCAAACAGAAACGGTCACAAGCCGAAGGCTATTCCACCCGATGGAACCGATCACCCTGCCGAAGTCGTCACGTCCTCACAGCCGGGGTCCCTTCCGTTGCCAAAGCACGGGACGTACACTTCGGACGGGTCTGCACGACCCTTTTTGTCCGGCGAAGATCAAAACGGGAAATGTCCGCCGAATTCGCCTGACGCGATCGAGAAGGAGCATGGGCCGCTGGTCGAGGTGAACGATGAAAAAATCAGATTCAACCAGCCGGCCATCGCGGCGAAATTCGTTTCTGAATATCGCATCGTTTTCGATCCAACCATCAACAGATTCCGGAGATACAATCCGGAAACCGGCGTTTGGAAAGCACTCGTTCGCGACCATCCTTGCAAATTGCTGGCGGCATTTTTGAAGACACTCGCGGACCGACTTGATCTGCCTGGCATCCTTCCGCGACGAACCAGTGGGTTGTTAAACGCGATTCTCAGCATCGCACGCGGCATGGCCGTGATGGGCCAGCCGAAAAATGATGAACTCCGCATCCACGTCAGCAACGGCGTCATTCGGTTTGTAAATGGAAAGGCGCAGTTGGACTCATTCAGCGCCGACGACTGGGCCATTCACGGGTGCGCCATCGCGTACGACAAAAACGCGACGTGCCCACGATTCCTCGAGGATCTGCTGAAGCCGGCTCTCCCTGATCGTGATGACCGTGATCTCTTTCAGCGATGGTTTGGCGGAGTTCTCATCGGCCGCAATGACGCACAACGGTTTATGCTCCTTCACGGCGAGGGGCAGTCCGGCAAATCAACGGTTATCGCCATCGTCGAGGGAACCATCGGGGTCGAAACAGTCGCTCACCTGCGAACCGGCCATCTCACCGGGCGCTTCGAGACGCATTTCTTCCAAGGAAAAACTCTGCTCGCGGCAAAGGACGTTTCATCAGACGCGTTGCTCAAAAGCGGCGCAAAGACGATCAAATCGCTGACCGGCGGCGATCTCATCGAGAGCGAAAAGAAATTCGGGGGAAAAACAAAACTCTTCGGCGGGTTCAACCTTGTCGTTACCAGCAACCACAGGACGCTGCTTGCGCTGGACGATGACGATTCGGCCTGGCTCAGGCGGTTGCTCGTCCTTGAATTTTTGACGACGCCGAACCTGGTGAAAATCACTGGTTTGGCAGGTCAACTTCTTGCCGAGGAAGGGGCTGGCATTCTCGCCAGGGCAGTCGAGGGCGCGGAAAAGTTGCTCAAGGAGCTGCAAGGCGGAGACTTCGTTCTCTCTGCCAAACAAAAGGAGCGAATTCAAAATCTGGTGCTGGAATCCCGTTCCATTCAGGAGTTCATCCAGAAAGGCGTGATCACGGAGGCGAAGGCCGATCTGACCGGCGAAGAATTGCACGACGCTTACCGCCAATTCTGCAAGGCCAAGGGCTGGATGCCGAGGTCGATGAAAACGTTCAAAATCGAGATCGGCGATCTGCTGGTGAACATCCATGACTCGCACCGTCGGAATGACATTGCGCGCAATGG
>JANPGI010000122.1:0-2986 GCA_031423875.1 Verrucomicrobiota bacterium
CGACGAAGTGGAAACCGCATGGCAGATCGTGGATTCCATCCGCGCAGGCTGGGAAGGCAAGCCGCTCTCGAACCGGGAATTTTACGCAGCGGGAACGTGGGGTCCGATTGCCGCCGAAGAATTGCTCGCCCAAGCCGGCCACGTCTGGCGCGATCCGCAGCCGATAAAGTAATCAAACTCCAGAACCGTATCTCTCATGAAACCAACATCGAGCACTTATTTTGAATTGGCTGCGCGTGTCTTGCTAACTCTAACCTTGATGGTTTATGCGGGTTGCTCGACGCGGCCAAAGGCGGATGCCGCTTTAATCCAAAGTTCACACGTACAATCGCTGAGCGGGGCGGCTGAATTTATCGATGGCCTGCGGAAGTCAGATCAGCTTCCTGGAATGTACAAAGATGGCCACGGGTTTCTGATCACGATTCCAGAAACATTCACAGAGGGTGAAACTTCTTACCCTGCGTCTGCAACATTTCTAGGCAGACTAACTGATAATGACTCCTTGTTCTTCTATACCGTTACTAAATCGAATTCCGCCTCACCTTGGCAATTGACGAGAGCTACTCGCCAAGACAAGACCGGCCACGTAATTGAAGATTTACTTTCAAAGTAAAGACGTCGGACAAAGACGAACAATCATTCCAAGCGAATGCACAGGCGTGGAGGTTTAGTTATGTCTGAACACAAAGCTATCATCACTTGGAAGCGCACCAGCCCTGACTTTCTCAAAGGCAAGTATTCCCGCGAACATAGCTGGACGTTTGATGGCGGACTGACCATTCCAGCTTCGCCGTCACCGTCGAATGTGCCGTTGCCCTACTCGAACCCGGCGCACGTTGACCCGGAAGAAGCCTACGTCGCTTCCATCTCCAGTTGTCACATGCTCACGTTTCTTTTCATCGCCTCGCGGCAAGGATTCCAAGTGGACAGCTACGAAGACGAAGCCATCGGCGCGATGACCAAGAACGAGAATGGCGTGGCTTGGATCAGTTCCGTGACGCTCAATCCCAAAATCGCTTACAGCGGCGAGAAACTTCCCACTCCTGCCGATGAGGAGCGATTGCACCACCTCGCCAACGAGCAATGCTTCATCGCCAACTCAGTCAAAACAGAAATCTCAGTCAAGCCAACCCACCAGTGAATCGCTTCGAGCTAATCCCATTCACGAGTGCTGACGCGCTTGTCGCTGCCGTATCTTCCGCTTGGCTCGACGAAATCGTCGCTGCGAATCGTTCCGGCAGGCCGCACTTCGTCGCTCTGTCTGGCGGGCGCATCACGCTCAAGTTTTTTGCCGCAGTTATCGAACAATCCCAGGCGCGCAACATCTCCCTGAGCAACGTCCACTTCTTTTGGGCGGACGAGCGTTGCGTGCCGCCTGATGACAAGGAAAGCAGTTACGCCGCTGCCGCCGATCATTTCTTCCGTCCACTCGCCATCGCGCCGGACAAGATTCATCGCATCCTTGGCGAGTTATCACCCGAACGCGCTGTGCAATTGGCGACGGAAGACATTCAGAAAACTGTTCCGCGTAATGCCTCTAGTCAGCCGATGCTCGACATCGTTTTTCTCGGCATGGGCGAGGACGGTCATGTGGCGTCGTTGTTCCCGGAAGAACCCGAAGCCGCGCGCCTCAATCCTGCGATCTACCGCGCCATCAGTAATTCACCCAAGCCGCCGCCGAACCGTGTCACGCTTGGCTACGATGCCATCGCCGTTGCGCGCAATGTCTGGGTGTTGGCCTCCGGTGCAGGTAAGGAAGCGGTCTTGCGGGAATCACTTTCGCCCGAAGGCAAGACACCGCTCGCGCGGGTGTTGCGGATGTGTAGCTCCGCGAAAGTTTTCACGGACATTCAGAACGCTTGAGTCGGAACTTAGGCTTCCGGCGTGAAGCCCATCACGATATCGAACTTTGCAGCGAGTTCTCCTGCCTTGGAGTTTTTCACTGGCGCAAATGGCACGATCACAGACTCACGTGCTTTCGCATCGCTGATTCCCCGCAAGACGCCGTCGCGATCATTCTGGGGATCGCCTTTGATGTAGCATTGTGTGGTGAACTTGTCGCGCCCCTTGAACTTGACGGCGAAATGGATGTGCGGAGTGCGTCCCGGATACGCCACGGGCTTGATGGTGCGGAAAAGATATTCGCCGGTCGAGCCGGTGAGGAATCTGCCAAAGCCCTGAAAGTTCGCGTCGCGCTTGGTGGCGTTATCGCTGTTGCCGTGCAGATAAACTCCCTTCGCATCGCACTGCCAGATTTCCACGGTAGCGTTGCGGATCGGATCGCCCTTCGCATCGAGGATGCGTCCGCTCAACCATGTCACTTCGCCGACGGCGGGTGTGAGCGAGTCGTTGAGAATGATGAGGTCGTTGTCGGTGTCGAGCGGAAGATGGTCTGGATAGAACGGCCCTTCTGTCTGACTTGGAGTGCGGATGAGTTCCTCGGCGAAAGCTCCGGGCGCAGCGAACAGCGCAGATGCCAAGGTCAATCGGGTGATGAAGCGACGGCGATCTTCACGGAGTAGAAAGAGTGTGGTGGGATTCATGCCCCGACTTTGCGCCAAACTATTTTTGCTGGCGAGGTTTTTTTGACAAACCCGGGTCGCAGGATGCGATCACTTTCAGATCGTCTTCGTTCACGCCCAAGTGGTCATCGCTTTTTGCGGGTGTGATTAAATTCGGGTGAGGCAAGGGTAGGGCGCGTCACTCCGTGCGCGCCGTTTTGTGCCAGTCAGGCGGGAGTGACACGCCCTACCAGCGAAATATCTCAGCAGCGTGTAACCTCACCCGTTTGTAATCACACCCGCTTTTTACGATAGAAGAAATAAATCGGCGTGCCCACCAGCACCAGTGCCACGCCGAAGACGGAGTTGAGCAATGCAGGTTTGCCCGTCGCGATCGCTGCCCGATACGTCATGATGTCGTTATAGACTGTGAAGGTCAGGAACGTCAGCGCGAAGAGGATGAAAACCCACGGCACAACGGGGTA
>JANPGI010000123.1:0-11507 GCA_031423875.1 Verrucomicrobiota bacterium
ATCCGCAACAGGGGTGTAACCGACGCGCACGATTCCGATGACAGGAACAAGCGTCCCGACAAACCACAGGCATCCGACCGTCAACCACGGCGCCCGCCAAATCATCAGGATGGAGATAATGGTTACTCCGACGACGATGACAGCGACGACCGTGTTTCGCGTTTGTTTGTCGCTGACATCCGGGTAAAGCACGGTGCGGTGCGATGGTAGAATGGTTTGTTGCAGGTAGAAACCGTAGTTCGCCGTGACGGAGGAAATCTTTTCGCTCACGGAAGTGTTCGGACGACTCACCGCACCACTTTTGTCCTGCGACCAAAAGGTCAGTCCGCAAAACACCAAGACGACTGCGAACAACCAGACCTTCTCCCACACCAGCGGCCAGAGCCGGGCGCGAAACGTCATCCAATCATCTCCTGCCCGGCGCAGTGGCCAGACATCCAGCAGCAACAGGACGAACGGAAACGTGACCAGCATGGGTTTGGACATCAAGCCCAGCACGAGGCACAGCAGCACAGCACCGAGATTGGAGGGCCGGTCTGTGACCGGCTTATCGTTCTCGCCTTGCCCAAAGCCGGTCACAGACCGGTACTCCGCATACCGCGCATACGCCAAAATGCCAAGCATCCACAGCACTCCGCTCAAGACATCCTTGCGCTCGGCGATCCACACCACCGATTCGGTCCGCAACGGGTGGAAGGCGAACGCTGCAGCCACAAACCAGCTTGCGCCAAAACGTCCAGTGAGTTTGCAAAGCACTGCGAACAACAATACAGCACACAGGCCGTGAAGCAGAATGTTCGTGAAATGATGTCCCCAAGGATGGTTGCCGAACAGCGATTGATCCAACATGAGCGAAAGCCAGGTTAACGGCATCCAACTGCCGCCATCAATCGTGCTGAAAGCGTAGGCGCAACCTTCCGCGCTCAATCCTTTCAGGACGTTGGCGTTCTCATAGACATAGACGCCGTCGTCGTATTGCAGGTAGTCGTAGCGAATAGCGGGAGCGTAGAGAGCGAAAGTAAGGGCAAACAAAATCGCTGCGCCGGTGCGAACATCGAGCCAACGAACAACCAGCCTGTTGGAGGTGAGCGTTGCGTGACTCATGCGGGCCGATGGTGACAAAAGACAACTTGAAAAAAGAAAAACGGCGAACCGAAGTTCGCCGTTTTCAAACTATGAACAACTCGTCTGATGTTTAGCTGCGACGACGGCGCAAGACGAGGGCGAGAATGCCCAGTCCACCAATCGCAGCCACAGCGGGTTCCGGAACAGATGTGTAAGGAGTCACGTCAACGAACCCTTCGCCAACGCGGATTTCGTCCATTTCAATCGAGCCATAACCGACCACAGCGTTTGTTCCACCGCCGAAGATGCGGAAGCGGTTAAAAATCAGATCGCGGTTGATCGCCAATGCCGGGTTAAAATCGTTCGCGTTAAGAGTGATGTCAGCAGCACCGTCGGCTGGAGCAACATCCAAGTTAGGATTGATCCAGATGCGGATGGTGTCAGCGTTTGTGAGAAGGCCGCTCACTGCATTGATTCCCGGCAAATGATCAATACGCATCAACATGAAATCCGGAGAGCCAGCAGCGAAATTGATCGTGGAAGCTTTCGTTGCCAAAGCATTGCCTTGTTGGAGAATGCCCCAAGTATCGTTCGGGAGCGCAGTCGCAGCACCAGTTTCACTGCTCTGCGTTGCACGACCGATAGCAAACATTTCGCTTCCTGCAGTGGTAGATGAAGCGGAGTTGTAGAACAACTGGGCTGATGCCGCGCGACCATACAGGTAGTCGTTCGGCGAGCCAAGAACCGGAGGCTGACCAGCCGAGCCTTGAGGCAAACCAGTGCGGTGAGCGATGAAACTAATCCATGTCGTTTCTGTCAATCCGTTTGCACCCCGGTTAAAGTTAAATCCACGCGTAGGAGTTACGCTCGTGGTTGATCCAATACCCCCGATGTTGTCACCCGTCGCTCCACCGTCACCAGTGACATGTGCGCGACCACCGCTCACGGCAAGCGCATTGCCGAGGCCGTCAGTGTAATTGAATCCTGTGCTGAAAACCTGTTGGTTTGCCAAATTACCCGAGACTGTCGTCGGCTGCCACGCTTGCGCCCATCCGATGCCACCGTTCTTGGTAGTATCAAGGTTGCCCGCAGTGTAATCAAACCCCTCGTAAGCGAGGAGTGCCGCATTCGCCGTTTGCTGGCTCAACATAGCTGACATCGCAATGGCTGCTGTCCCGATTGCTGTGATAGAACGTAGTTGCTTCATAGTTTTTCTGATTTTGGTTGTGACTGGCCCAAAGGGTATGGCCGAATATTTTCACAGATACCGGATACGGTCAAAGGTTTTTTCATGGAGACGATGACTTATTTTCAAATCCCTTGGATCATCCCCGGTTTCATCGGGTAAATGACGGATGCTTGACGGCCTCATCCGAAACAATGCGATTGGAACGCCGAACTCCGATTCGGCCCGTTGCCAAATGCGCCATCTACCTAGCAATCGCGAGAGCGAATGCGCTCTGAGAACAGTCACTATTGAGTGAAGGTTAGAATTATTCTTGCGCTTGTGTGGTAAACCCCAACTCCGAAATGGAAAGCGTAGGAATCATGAGAAGCCTTTGTCGGATGTGCCCCGAAAGGTTTCGGAGCAGCAAGCCACGCCAACCAAGTCGGGGATATTTTCAAACGCTTCTCATGCCCTGTTGTTGTAGCCAATGACCGCCATCTCCGTCCGTTGCGAAATCGTACTTCGAAATTCAGGTTATTCCAGCCAACGGGCCGAACTGGAGTTTGGCGTTCCTATTTACCGGCATCATTCCGGCTCATTTATAGATCAGGTACCGCTCACGGCGTTGTTGGAAATCCACCAAATCCATCCGCCATGTGGCACGGATATCGTCGAGCGGTTTACCGTCTTTGATCGCTTCAAGAGTTGTAGCGTGCAGCAACAAATTCTTTGGTTTATCCACAGGGAAATCTTTCGGGTAGAGACGATAGACGACCTTCGCGATGAGCAACCCCACGTCCACCACATCACATTTCGTCCGGTCGTTGAGCATGATGTAAACACCGCCACATTCCTTACCTTTGTGGACGCTATAAGTCGGCGTGAAACGAATGGGAACAAATGCTACGCCGGGCAGCGCAGCGCGGTTGAGTTCCTCGGCGAGTTTCACGTCGTCAATGTATGGCGCGCCCACGACTTCAAACGGCGTGTCCGTCCCTCGCCCCACCGACATCGCGCTTTCAAGCAAACCGACGCCGGGATACAGGATCGCCTGCTTCAAGTTGCGCATGTTCGGCGAGGGATTCGTCCACGGCAGACCCGTTTCGTCGAGATACGAATCACGACGCCAGTTTTCAAGTTCTATGACCCTGAGCTTCACGTTCGTCTTACGCTCAACGTTATACATGCGCGCGAGTTCACCCATCGTCATCGCATAGCGCAACGGCGTCGCATGAAAACCGACAAAGCTCGTCTTCTCCGTCAACACCGGGCCGTCAATGGTCACGCCATCAATCGGGTTGGCGCGGTCAAGCACGATGAATTCAATGCCCGCTTCCGCCGCTGCTTCCATGCACAGACCCATCGTGGCGGGATACGTGTAGAACCGGCAACCAACGTCTTGAATGTCGAACACGAGCGCATCGAGTCCTTTCAACTGTTCCTGCGTCGGTTTGCGGCGCTCGCCATACAAACTATAAACGGGCAGACCTGTCTTCGCGTCTTTGCTGTCGCCAACTTTCTCGTCCACCTCGCCGCGAATACCGTGTTCGGGTCCGAACAACGCCACGAGCGTGACACCGGGCGCTTCCTTCAACAGATCAATCGTGGCTCGGCGGTTGCGGTCGTGCCCGGTGTGATTCGTGATGAGGCCAATCTTCTTTCCTTTCAACGGCGCAAAATTCTTTTTCACCAACACGTCAATGCCGTTGAGGACGGAACTGGTAGGGCGCGTCACTCCGCGCGCGCCGTCACTTGTATTTCCACTAGCGGCGGGCAGAGGACTGCCCGCCCTACCTGCGTCAGATTGTTCGCGCGGGGTCAAGACACCCGGCACATTCGCAAAATCAAAATCCGTCACCCACTGCGCTGCGAGTGTCCCCAACTTCTTCCGCAACGCAATGACACTCCCCTTCTCCGTCGGATGATTGCGATTTGAGAGAAAGATCACGAACGTCTTCGAGAATGGATCAATCCAGATAGAAGTTCCGGTCCAACCGGTGTGGCCGTATGAACCGAGCGGAAACACATCGCCGCGTGGCCCGCTGTAGCTGCTATCTATGTCCCATCCGATGCCGCGACGTCCGTTCACGTTCGGCGGCGTTTGCACGCTTGTCATCAGCTTCACTGTCTCTGTTTTGAAAACACGCAGGCCGTCGAGTTCGCCAAGGTTCAGCAACATTCTTGCGTAACGCGCCAGATCACTCGCAGTGAGGAACAACCCCGCGTGTCCCGCCACGCCACCCATGCGCCGCGCCCGTGGATCGTGCACCACGCCGCGAACTGGAACGCCGTTCTCCACCTCGGTTGGCGCGATGCGGGCGAGTTTTTCCTTCGGCGGATTAAAGCCGGTGTCCTTCATGCCGAGCGGGCCGTAAAGTTCGGCTTGGAGGAATTGATCCAGCGGCTTGCCAGAAATGCGCCGCACGATTTCGCCCAGCAGAATTGGCCCGGTGTCGCTATAAACCAATTTCTCGCCGGGTTTGGTCGCGAGCTTCTCGGCGCAAGACAAACGAATCGCTTCCTCGTAACCCGTCCAATCGGGCTTCAAACTGATGTCAGGGCGCAAACCAGAGACGTGCGTGATGAGTTGGCGAATGGTGACTTCTTCCTTCCCGCCGCCCGTGAACTCAGGAAGATATTTCGCCACGCGATCTTCGAGACCAAGTTGCCCACGCTCCACGAGCAACATCACCGCCGGTGTGCAGGCGACAACTTTGGTGAGCGAGGCGGCGTCGAACATCGTGTCTTCGGTCATGACTTCAGCGGTGGGAACGACGGCGCGTTTGCCGAACGGCTTATGATAACTGCGCCCGCCACGCTCCACCCACAATACGCCGCCGGGACATTTCCCTTCCACGATGGCCTCGTTGATGGCGGTGTCCATCGCGGTCTGCTTCTCGTAACGGACGATGTCGTTGGTCGTGATGGCGTATTGAGCGGAGGCGGGAAGCACGGCGAGAATAAAAGCACCAAGCACCAACATCCAAGCACCAGAGAAATTCCAGGTGCCAACATCAAAGCGGTGACACGATGGGGACTTGGAGTGTTTCAGTTCTGTAGCTTGAGCATTAGTGCTTCTCTGGAGCTTGGGGCTTGGGACTTGGAGCTTCTGGATAAAATTGCCTAAAAATGTTTTCATAGAATCAAGAGTTTCACGGACAATGTTTTTCAGGGTTGCAACCATTCAGCGTGAACCGCCTTTAGTCCGTTGATCATGAATTGCACCGCCACCGCAGCGAGCAACAAGCCCATGATGCGCGTGGTCACTTTCATGGCGATGGGACTGAGCCATTGCGCACCGCGCGCCGAGACGCGGAAGATCAGATAGCTCGCCAACGCGACCGCGCCGATGCACACGCAAAGCGAAACGTGCTGCGCGACATCCACCGCGCGAGACTGAAGCAGGATGACAGTAGAGATCGCACCCGGCCCGGCAAGCATGGGCACAGCCAGCGGCGTGATGGCGATGTCAGATTTTTCCGCACCTGCGCTGGTTTCTTCGCGCGTCTCTACCACACGCGAGCGTTGCGCGCGCAACATATCCAGCGCGACGATCAGCAGCACAATGCTCGCGGCGATCTGAAACGCAGGCATCGTGATGCCGAGCAGTTTGAAGATCATTTTCCCGGCGACAGCGAAGATCAACAGCACCGCAGCCATGACGATTGAAGCCAGTCGCGCCGTGCGGATGCGTTGCTCCGGCGTATCGCGCGGCGTCATGGCGATGAACGCCGGTATCGTGGCGAACGGATCAACAATCACGAACAATGAGCCGAACGCGAGCAGTGTGAATTCGATGAGTGGGTTCGTGGTCATATCGAACACGGCGCGAGCACGGCGTCGGTCATGCCGTGGATGATTTTCTTGTCGGCAGGACAAATCGTGGCCAACACGCCGCCGAGTTGCGGGCGGGCGGAATCGCCATCACCGGCGACAAAATAATAAGGGCAGAGCCGCGCGCGACCTTTCATCGGCACGAGTTCGTTCTTGGCGAAATCAAACCACTGCGCGTCCACGAGCGCGGGTTTGTGGAAGCGTTGCAGCACGCTGGGGGATTTCTCAAAGTTTGCGAGCGCATCATCCACAGCTTTCGACCAATCTTCCTGCGAGAGATCGCTGCCGAGAAAAACTCCGCGTGAACCCCAGGCCTTGTCCGAGAAGCCGGAAACTTTCAGGATCAAGTCACGTTCCTTTTGGGACATTGCTTTGAGCTGCTGCCAGTCGGTGAGATTGAGTTCGGGAATGGCGGCGTGTGGCGGGAGCGGTGTCGTGTCAACAAGCCATGTGTAAGGCACGATTTTTTTTAACCGCGCCAGGAAACCCTCACCGAGTTCCTGTCGCCAGAAGCTTTGTAGGTTGCGATTCCAAAGCAGCGCGAACAGCATCTTCTCCTCAAACATCGGCTTGGGTGGCGGCGTAACGCGGATTTTTCCTTCCGCAGCGAGATCGAAGATTTGTTTCGCGTTGGCCACGTTTGGCAGATCGAACAACTCGAAGAAACGATACACCGCGTCGCCGGGGGCGAAGGAGTTGAAGGTTGAAGGTTGAAGGTTGAAGGTTGGGCCGCCCGCGCGATTCAACTCTTCCGCAATCCATTCCATCTCTGGCTGATAGGTTGCAGCTTCATCACTCACCACCAGATGAACAGTCTTCGCATCACCGAAGATACTGGCAAAGCCGCGCAACATTCCGTCGGCGTTGCCGAGCAGATGGGAGTTAGCAGATGGGAGTTGGGAATACGTTTGGTTGAACCACGCGGTCAATCCGATGCCGCCGGGAACGGAATCCAGTTCAGTCACGCGCAGACCATCTTCGGTGATGAGCAAGTCGGGACGGATGACACGCGGGACTTCGTTCTTGAACGCAGGCGAACGTTGCAGCGCGATCAACTCTGCGGGCTTCCCAATATCCAACCAGCGCGCGACCCACTCAGGCAGTTTGCCCTCCGCGCTTTTGCGATAGAGCAGATTCGTGGCACGATAGAATTGCAGCAGCACTCGTCCAAGCGATTCGATTTCTTTGGCGAGTTGTTCACCAAGCGGAAACGGTGTGGGCGAGATGCGCCACTCCTGACCGGCGAACAGGCCGCCCGGCGGAAGCGCATCGCGGATGAAACGCGCTTGGACAGCGGCTTGCGTGTTTGAATTGTCAGCAGCGACTTGCACGATTGGTTGAACCGTAGGGGAATTACACCCCAGCGTCAAAAGTGAATAAACAGTTCACCCCATCAAATTGCAGCTTGGTTCAAAAACGTGTTGCCGCTAAGTTTTGCCAACATGCGAGCCGAAACCAGCGTCAAAAAGATTCATCAGTTCATGGTCGCTCTCGGCAAGGCGGTCAGTTCGCCCGGTAGGATTTATTTCACAGGCGGAGTTTCCGCCGTGCTGCTTGGCTGGCGTGAAACCACCATTGACATTGATCTCAAGGCTGAACCCGAGCCTAAAGGTTTTTTTGAATCACTACCCGGACTCAAAAACACTCTTGATCTCAACATCGAACTCGCTGCTCCGTCTGATTTCATTCCTGAGTTGACCGGCTGGAGAGACCGCAGCATTCACATCTCCACAGAGGGTCATCTGGAATTCTTTCATTACGACTTTTACAGCCAGGCACTCTCGAAGATTGAACGCTTCCATACTCGCGACCAAAACGATGTTCAACAGATGCTCGCAACAGGATTGGTCCAACGCGAACGATTGTGGCAGCTATTCGAATCCATCGAGCCCGGACTGATCCGGTATCCGGCTGTTGACGCAACTTCATTACGCCAACGCGTCAACACAATCATCACCCCGCACTGACTTCCTTCTCATGCTTCCACGACAAACCAACGATTTCGAGGGGCTTCCCGGCGCAGAAATCATAAGTGAAGGTTTGGCAGATTTGGCGGCGAGGCGTGAATCCGTGGCTTCGCTGCTGATCCAGATCGGTGCGCCCCGATTAACCTCGCTGGGAATCCATCTGCCTACAAAACCTGAATTGGATGCGGACCGACGGCTGTATCGCTTGCTCGCCGCACAACACGGCCTGGCAGCACATTCACAACTGAACAGTTGGATTCGCCAGCTCGTCAGTTTTGAGCGCGCCCTGGAACATCGGCTGGCTCGGTGACCTAAATAGTATCCTAGTGCCGCAGTTTTAGAAGTGCCTCCAGATATTTGGTCGGTTTATTGAAGCTCCCTCGCCACACGCTCCGCCCCGCGCAACGCCCGCAGCACATTTAGCCCAGCGATTTTCTTGATGTCATTTTTGGAATAACCGCGCCGTAACAACTCCGCCAGCAAATCGGGATATTTTGAGACGTCTTCCAAGCCTTTGACCGCGCCGGTGAACCCATCAAAATCTCCACCGATGCCGATGTGATCCACGCCCGCAACCTTGCGGATGTGGTCAATGTGATCGGCAACGTCTTTCAAAGTCGCCGCGTTCGGATCGGGATACGTCTTGCGCCACTCGGCCATGCCTTTGTTGACTTGTCGGAAGTCATCGCTGTGAATGGCTTCCAATCGTTCGCGCTCGGCTTTCGCCTGTTCAGCATCTTTGCGGTCAACTTCGCTCACGTAGCTCGGCAGGAAACAAACCATCACCACGCCGCCGTTGGTCGCAGTCAGGCGCAAGACATCGTCAGGGACGTTGCGGACGTGATCACAGATTGCGCGGGCAGAGGAGTGTGAGAAAATCACGGGAGCTTTGGACACGCGTAACGCGGCGCGCATCGTATCGTCCGTGACGTGCGACAAGTCCACCAACATGCCGAGGCGGTTCATCTCGCGCACCACATCTTCGCCGAATGGAGTCAGGCCGTGATGTTTTGCCACGTCGCCAGCGGCGTCCGCCCAATCGGTGTTCTTCACATGCGTCAACGTCATATAACGTGCGCCCAACCGATACATCATGCGCAGTGTGGCGAGTGAGTTGTTGATCGAATGGCCGCCTTCCATTCCGATGAGTGAAGCGATGCGACCTTTGCGATGGATTCGTTCCACATCCGCAGCGGTGAGCGCGAGTTCAAACGTCTCCGGGTAACGCGCACACATGCGATGCACCACGTCAATCTGCTCAATGGTCGCCTGCACTGCTTCTGCGCCGGAAGGTTTCGTGGGCACATAGACCGACCAGAATTGCCCGCCCAATCCACCCGCGCGTAGTCGGGGAATATCTGTGTGCATGGTCGGCTTGAGTTCCGAAGTGTCGCGGGCCAGATCAATGCCGACGAAGTTCGTTTCGCGCTTGCGATACTGCCACGGCACGTCGTTGTGGCCGTCAATGAGTGGAACTTGCCGTAGGATGCGACGCGCTTCGTCAAGGTAGCGATCCGGTTTATCCGCAGCGGAAGATGTGGCGAGGTTCATGGCAACAAGTGCGACGGTTGCGGCAGCGATGGTTTTGGTGCTCACGCGGGAACTGTGTCAGCGAGAAAGGTATGCTGCACGAACAAAATCCGCCCGACGATGATGATGATCCGCAGGCTTCATGCGGGTTTTAATCCGAACTCCGAAATAGAATCATGCGCTCCTGCGATCAGATATTTTGATCGCCCGCCTTTTCCACTTCGGAGTTCGGCTTACTGTTCATCTGCATCGTTGCGGGTTGATAACATCCAAACCTTCAACCTCTGATTTGCGCTATCTTGATGGCACTTGCATTGCTAAAGTGATTGCGTCGGAGTGGCAACGGGTTGGTTGCCGCAGCTTGCGCGAGGTTCATGATTGCGCGAGATCGTCCGGCAAATGGGTTGGAACTAGGTGGTTGGTTGGTTCGGCGGCGGGCGTTTGGTTGCGCTCGCCGCCGTTTTATTTCCAGCGATCCCGCTGCGCCGTTTTGTCCGCGCTGTTCACTTTCACTCACCCGGATTTCACTCCTGACTCTCCGCATCACGCTGTCAGAAAAATTATTTTTCCCTCTGGAATCAGGGGGTTTCTCGTCTGCATGAATCTGTTTCACCGTGCTGGCATCGTTGTTGCAAAGGAGCGCATCGGCCAGTCTGGTGGCGAGTCGCCGCCGGAGAACCAAACATGAAGGCGCTGACCCGAAGTTCCGCCTGAACCAAACCAACACACAGAATCGAATGAAGAAAATCGAAGCCATCATCAAACCCTTCAAGCTCGAAGAGGTGAAAGACGCCCTCGGCGAAATCGGCATTGAAGGCATGACAGTCACCGAAGTCAAAGGCTTCGGTCGCCAAAAGGGTCACACGGAAATCTATCGCGGCAGTGAATACACCGTGGACTTCCTCCCCAAGATCAAATTGGAACTCGTCCTCACGGACAAACAGGTGGACGCGGCGGTCGCAACCATCGTCAAGGCCGCCAAGACCGGCAAGATCGGCGACGGCAAAGTGTTCGTCTCTTCTGTGGAAACCGCAGTCCGCATCCGCACGGATGAGAAAGGTGATGCCGCTGTTTAAGAGCTTTCAACCCTCAACAAACTGAAATTATAAAACCATGAAACGATTTCTCTTAACACTCGCTTTGATCGCAAGCACGGCTCTGAGTGCCGTCAACCTTCACGCGCAAGAAACAAATGCTCCGGCTGCTCCGGCGGCGGCTCCACTCCCTGACGCCACCGTGGAACAACGCGTCGCTGACTTGGAACAGTATTTCCAAAACATGGGCGTCGGCGCCGCCGGTGATGCCAAGTGGACTTCCAAGATCGCGAACGTCCCCGGCCCCGGCCACAACGCGTGGATGATGACCAGTTCGGCACTCGTGTTGTTCATGACGCTGCCCGGACTGTTCCTGTTCTACGGCGGTCTGGTTCGCCGCAAAAACATCCTGTCCGTCATCGCGCAATGCTTCGGCATCGCGGGAATGGTGACCATTCTATGGGTGATCTTCGGCTACAGCATGGTGTTCGCTGATGGCGACGACATGATCAAGGGCGTCGTGGGCAATATGAAGTTCGCCATGCTCAACGGCGTGGATTCATTGCCGAATACAAACTACGCCTACTGGGTTTCGCACAACGTCTTCTCCATGTATCAGATGATGTTCGCCATCATCACGCCCGCGCTGATTCTTGGGGCCATCGCCGAGCGCATGAAGTTCTCCGCGATCATTCTCTTCGTCACCGCATGGATGTTCATCGTCTACTTCCCGCTGGCCCACATGGTCTGGGGTGTCAATGGCATGATGAACGGCGTATGGAACGCCACCGCCAGCATCAAGGCGATTGACTTCGCCGGTGGCACGGTGGTTCACATGAGTTCAGGCTGGAGCGCCCTGGTGCTCTGCTTGATCCTCGGCAAGCGCACCGGCTTCGGCAAGGCCCACAT
>JANPGI010000124.1:0-3854 GCA_031423875.1 Verrucomicrobiota bacterium
ACTTTTTCGGAAGCGAAGACGACATGGACAGCGTCGCGTGCCCCGGCGTCCGGGCCATCCAAAAACATATCGAGACTCTTGGCGTGGCGATGGATGAAACCAGCTTTGGCCATCGCTGCAATCGCGGCTGGCAGATCGGAGCGACGCAGCAGGATGTCAACGTCCTGGGTGTTACGCACCGCCGCTTCGTCCACGCGGGAAACCCACGCGGCGACGGCATTGCCTCCGGCCAACGCGTAAGGTACGCCGCCCGATTCGAGGGCAGCGACCGTCCGGCGTAATCGTTCGCGAACTTTTTCCACAGCTCGAATCATCCTTTCCCATGAAACATCGCCGACCAGCTTTGCAAGTATGTGTGACATATCATGGTTTCACATTGAGTCCTTCCCGTTTTGCCAGTTCACGCTGGCGGTCGTCGAAGCTGATAAATTCCGGTGTGCCGATGATGAGCGCGGCGGCGACATGATAAATATCCAGCGTGCGGCAGCCGATTTCAGCAGAGTGACGGGCGGAAAGTTGCGCGGCGCGTTCATGAACTTCGGCCAGCACGTAGTTCGGACGTTGCCAGCGACCCGCAGTGATGTCTTCGTCAAAAGCAGCGAGCGAAGCCCGAAGTTCCTCCGTCGTGATTTCGCGCCGAAAAAGTTTCAAGCGAAGCGCGTTGCGAACTTCAATGTCTTGCCAGTGAGTCAGGGCGTAAGGCGCGGTGTCGGCAGAAACCAACCGGATTGCATCAGCACTGTTGGACTCCTGAACGTAGAGTTTGGCAATGACGGCAGAGTCGAAGTAGGCGTTCATCACCGGTCGCCGCGCAGTTCACTGATGAGACTCTGGCTGTCGCCGGTGATTTTGTTGCCGTAGATGTTGCGCAAGCGGGAGAAGAAATCCGGCCAACGACTGGCGGACGCAGAGGGTTTCGGCATTGCAGGTTTCGACTGCCATTGGCGGAGAAGCCGATCAAACGCCACCTGTTCGGCGGGCGGCAAGGTTTTCAATTGTTCCAATATGTCTGTGGCGCTCATAACCAATATTGACTGGTTCAATCTTATGCCGGGGTTTGCTGGCGTTCAAGCGGGTTGTCGCTTCAAACATGACCCTGATTGCTCTGGCCTACTTTATCGGCTGCGGATCGCGCCAGACGTGGCCGGCTTGGGCGAGCAAATCTTCCGCCGCCACTGGCCCCCACGTTCCCACTGCGTAAAATTCCCGGTTCGAGAGCGGCTTGCCTTCCCAGCCTGCGCGGATGGAATCCACGATCTGCCATGCGGTTTCCACTTCGTCGCGACGGATGAAGAGCGTGGCGTCGCCCGCCACAGCTTCGAGCAACAAGCGTTCGTAAGCTTCCGGCGTGTAGGCGCCGAACTCGGAGTCGTAACTGAAATGCATCCGCACCGGACGCACGCCGACTTTTGCGCCGGGCACTTTGCCGTTGAAACGCATGGTGATGCCTTCGTTCGGTTGCAGGCGTAGCGTGAGCGCGTTCGGATCAAGCTTGTTGCCACACGCAGCGGCGAACAGAACGTTCGGTGTCTGCCGGAATTGAATGCGCACTTCGCTCGCGCCCATCGGCAGACATTTGCCGGTGCGCAGATAAAACGGCACGCCGCTCCAGCGCCAGTTGTCCACGTAGAGTTTTGCGGCGACGTAGGTTTCCACGTTGGAATCCGGCTTCACTTTTTCCGCCTGGCGATAACCCGTCTCAGGTTTGCCATCGAGCACACCGGCGAAGTATTGGCCGCGCACGACTTGTTTGGCGACTTCATCGGGCGTGAGTTGCCGGATGGATTTGAGCAGCTTCACCTTTTCGTCGCGGATGGATTCCGCTTCGAGCGACACTGGCGGCTCCATGGCGACGAGCGCCAGCACCTGAAGGATGTGGTTCTGCAACATGTCGCGCATCGCCCCGGCTTCCTCGTAATAACCG
This sequence comes from Verrucomicrobiota bacterium, assembly GCA_031423875.1. GTDB lineage: Bacteria > Verrucomicrobiota > Verrucomicrobiia > Limisphaerales > JADLHS01 > JADLHS01. Next base: position 1,925 of record JANPGI010000124.1, read on the forward strand.
CCGCGCCCGCCGACACTGTGCTTTTCGCTGACGGTGATCTGGATGTGATCCACCATGTCGCGATTCCACAAACGCTCGAAGATGGCGTTGGAGAATCGGAACATCAAAATGTTCTGCACCGTTTCCTTACCGAGATAATGATCTATGCGGAACACCTGCGATTCGTGCGCGTAACGGGTCAACTCGCTGTTGAGCGCGTGAGCGGAGGCGAGGTCGTGGCCGAACGGTTTTTCCACGACGATGCGTTGCCAGCCGCTGCCGGGTGCGCCGGGCGGTTTGAGCAAGTTGGCTTGATGGAGATTTTCCACTGCGTCGCCGAACTGGCTGGGCGAAATAGCGAGGTAGAACAGGAGATTGTTCCGCAGTTCCGGTAAACCAAAGGACGCGAGGCGTTGTTCCAGTTTCTGATACGCGGCCTGATCAGTCAGGTCGCCTATGCAATAGACAACGTGTTCGGCGAACTTGTTCCAGACCGCGTCATCCACGGGTTTGGTGCGGGAAAAGTTACCGAGTGCCTCGCGCAATTCCGCGCGGAAGGATTCATCGGTCTTCTCGCGCCGCGCAAAGCCGACGATGCGGAAAGCGGGCGGGAGTTGGTTGTCCTTGAAGAGGTGATACAGCGCGGGGATGAGCTTGCGCGCGGTGAGATCGCCGCTTGCGCCAAAGATGACGATGGAGCAAGGCTCGATGACTTTGCGTTGGGTATCGAGGCGGCAGACCGTGGTTTCGTCGAAGTTGATAGGAGCGTTCACGGACGGAAGAGTGGCGGAGGCAAAAAGAAAAGACAATCCCCCGGCGGGAATAACTTTTCAAAACGGACAATTGACACCCCGGAGCGTGCTGACTAGGCTGGCGTCGTTAATCAATCAAACGAATTTTGCCATGTTAATCCGAATCAGTCTCATCATCGCAATCATCGCCGGACTCGCGGCAGGGGCGATCAATTTCATTCAGGTCAAACAGAAGATTGACGGCGTCGTCACCGAGCGTAACGACTGGAATCAGAAGTACGTCAAGACAGACGCCGAATTGAACTCCACCAAAGGCAAGCTCGCCAAGACGGAGAAGGAACTCACCACCACCAAGGAAACGCTCGCCACCACACAGCAGGAGCGCGATAAAGCCGTGGCCGAAGCAGATATACAGATCAAGAAATCCACAGAGCTCACCGAGAAGCTTGCTGGCGCAGTGAGCGAGCGTGATGATGCTCGCGGTCAATTGGCCGCTTATATCGCCACTGGCTTCTCACCGCCACAGATTGCTGGTCTGGGCAAACAGATCCGTCAAGCTCAAGAAGCCCTCGAAGCTTCTCTTGAGGAGAAAAAAATCCTCAGTGCTTCACTACAAAAAGCCAAGGATGAGATTGATTGGATCAAGGGCAAAGTGGAATACGTCAAACTTCGCGCTGATCTCAAAGGCAAGATTCTTGTCGCTGATCCCAAGTGGGAGTTCGTCGTGCTCAACGTCGGACAGGATGAAGGCGCAAAGATCCACGGTGAACTCCTTGTGAGCCGCAACGGCAAACTCGTCGCCAAAGTCATCATCAGCGAAGTCCAGAAAGGCCGTTGCATCGCCAATGTCCTCCCCGGATGGAAACTGGGTGACGTGCTCGAAGGCGATCAAGTCATCCCTGCATATCCTGAATCGTGAACACCTCGCGGTTTAGCAAAGCAAGCCTTTGCCTGCTCTTGTTCGTTATCGGAAGCCTCTTCCTGACCGGTTGCGCTACCACTGAAGCGGACAATCTCTCCGTGCGTCCATGGAATTCTCCGAGCGGTTGGGAATCCGGCCTACCGGCTGGAATGATGGAAGGACGCTAGTTAACGATTGAAATAAATCGGATGACCGCATCCAAAAGCACGTGGCCTTGGTATAAATAATCGAACGATAATATTCGCACGTTTTATGAAAACATTACTCTCCATTTGCC
>JANPGI010000125.1:0-2495 GCA_031423875.1 Verrucomicrobiota bacterium
ACTGGACGTGTGTGGTTGGCCAGTTACGGTACCCTTGGATATTTTCGGGGAGACGAGTTTGTACGGGTGTTGGAAGATCAGCCGACGCCGCTTTACATTTCAGCGGCGTCCAAAGGCGGCGTTTGGTTTGCGACCTCCGAACGGCTGTATCGAGTGGATCACGATCGCGCGCCGGTTGAGGGGGTTCAATTTCCGTGGGTTCGTGGGGAAACGAACGTTCGCGACTTGCTTGAGGATCGGATCGGTGCTGTGTGGATTGGAACCAGCAGCAAGGGACTGATACGGTATTGGGGGGAGAATTTCCAATCCGCGCCAACATCACACGCGAGCATTTTGTGTCTGAGAGAAGACACGTTTGGCAATGTCTGGGTGGGAACTCAGGGTGGCGGATTGAATCGGATTCGCGCGCGGCAGTTCAAAGTTTTTGACTCAAAACGAGGTCTGCCCAACGACAGTGTTTTTTCATTCGCTGAAGATAAAGCGGGACGGGTCTGGATCGCCACCCAGGATAATGGGTTGTGCCATTGGAGCAATGGAGTCGTGACCGTGATGGGTGAGGCACAGGGTTGGTCGCGCATTCCTCCACTTTCCCTGGCGGCGGATTCCCAAGGTGGCGTCTGGATCGGCACGCAGAAGTATGGCCTGATTCACCGGACGGACAGTGGGTTCAATTTTTTCACGCGCGACCTGGGGCTGACGATCAATGAGGTGAATTGCCTGCTCGCTGATCGGGAAGACCGGCTGTGGGCTGGCTCGGTGTTGGACGGACTTTTCTGCGTCGAGGGCGGACAAGTGAAACGGTATTCCACCAACGACGGATTGCCGAGTGTCAGCGTTCGCTGTGTCACGCAAGACAAGCAAGGCCGTATCTGGGTGGGAACGGATGATGGCGGGCTGTCCGTTTTTACCGATGGCGGCTTTCAGCGATATTCGCCTCCCCATCGAAGTGGAGGGGCTGTGCGGTCGTTGCTGGCTGCGGAGGACGGTTCGATTTGGGTGGGGACGGCGGGCTGTGGCTTGTTGCGATTCAAGGATGGTGTGTTTGCTCAAGTGAACTCGGCGCGCGGGTTGCCCGATGATTCCATCCAGCAAATGCTTTTGGACGACGCGGGCTGGTTGTGGTGCGGAACGACGCGCGGATTGTTTCGCGCGGAGTTGAGTGAATTGAACGCTGCTGCCGAAGGGCGAATACCAGTGGTGACGACGTTGGGTTATGGGAGAAGCGATGGATTGCCGGGATTCCAGTTCACGGGAGAATTCCAGCCAGCCGCCTGTCGCACTGTTGCCGGACGGTTTTGGTTTGCCAGTGTCAAGGGTGCGGTCGTCTTCCAAGCGAGTAAATTGCTAGAAAATCCGGAGCCGCCAAATATTTCAATCGAGACAGTCTTGCGCAACGGGCAACGACTGGCCGAATACCGGGAAGCGCAGATGGAGGCGGGCGTGCGGGTGTTGGAAGTCCGTTACACTGCCCCGGATTTTGTCGCGTCGGAGCGGGTGCGCTACCGCCATCGGCTTGAAGGCTTGGGTGCTGATTGGAGTCCGTCCAGCGCATCAGGGGTGGCGACTTATACCAATCTGCCTCCGGGCAATCACCGCTTTCAGGTGATCGCTTGCAACGCCGACGGAGTTTGGAACGAACAAGGGACAAGTTTCAGTTTTAGTGTGTCCCCGTATTTCTGGCAGACCGCCTGGTTTCCTGCGGTGGCGGTGGCAGCGGTGGCCGGGTTGCTGGCTCTTTTGGGAAGATGGGTGGCCTTAAGGCGATTGCAGCGGCGGATCGCCACTCTCGAACAGGAACACGCGTTGGAGCGCGAACGCTCCCGGATTGCGCAAGACATTCACGATGAATTGGGCGCCAACCTGACCAGCATCGGCTGGTTGGCGGATCGCGGTCAAAAACACCAGACCGAACCGGCTGCTGTCCGTCACGAGTTGGAAAAGATCGCAGTGACAGCGCGCGAAAGCCTAGCGGCGATGGATGCCATCGTGTGGGCGTTAAACTCGCGCAATGATTCGCTGGAAAACTTTGCCAATTATATTTCGCATTTTGCCAACGAATTTTTCCGTCCCACCAGCATCCGTTGTCGTCTGGATATTCCCACGACACTTCCTGAAATGGCGATGTCCACCGAGTCGCGACATCATTTATTTCTGGCGGTGAAGGAAGCTCTGAACAACGCCGCCCGTCATTCGGGTGCTGACGAAGTCTGGATACGTCTGGGCTGTATTGAAGGGCAGTTGCGAATTTCAGTGGAGGACAACGGGCGCGGCATCAAAGCCACCTCTGCCGAACCCGGCCAAGACGGGTTGGAAAATATCCGCAGACGCTTGGAAGCCCTCGGTGGGACGTTGAGTGTGGAGAGCAACGTGGCAGATATGAAAAATGTTTCTGGCGTTGCAGGAACCCGCCTACACTTTGCGTTGCCTTTGGAAAAACTAAACTCATAGAAATATTTTATGGCAATCTCTGTGGTCATTGTGGAAGACGATTTCAA
>JANPGI010000126.1:0-6888 GCA_031423875.1 Verrucomicrobiota bacterium
GATTACGCCGGTCTCGCGGCATTGCCTCGTGATGCAAGCCCGACGCGTTTGGTGAACCGCTGCTCGATGAGCGGCCGTCGCCATGGTTACATGCGCAAGTTTGGTTGTTCGCGCCTCACGTTCCGTGAGGCTGCGTTGAACGGTTTGATTCCCGGTGTGGTCAAGGCGAGCTGGTAAGCCGTCAAGTGACTGAAAAGTTTAAGACCAAGAGTTTGTTATGATTGATCCGATTGCAGACATGTTGACCCGCATCCGCAACGCCAGCCGTGCGCTGTTGCCGACCGTGGTCATTCCTCATTCAAAGCTGAAGGAAAGTCTCGCGCATATCCTCAAACAAGAGGGTTACGTCGCCGAGGTTGCCATTGACACCACATTCCCCAAGACCATCAAGGTTCGCCTCAAGTATGAAGGCAAAAAATCTGTGGTCGAAGGATTGAAGCGCGTCAGCAAGCCTGGTTTGCGCAAATACGTCGGCGCGACGGAAATTCCGCGCGTGCTGGGCGGACTGGGCGTAGCCGTGGTTTCCACTTCGGAGGGAATCATGACCGGCCAGCAGTGCCGCAAGAAAAACATCGGCGGAGAATTGCTCTGCTACGTCTGGTAAGGACTAAGATTTTATGTCGCGTATTGGAAAACAACCGATTGCCATTCCCGCCAAAGTCAAGGTGGAGATCAAGGGGCAGAGTGTTCACGTCGAAGGGCCTAAGGGCAAACTCAACTGGGAATTGCCGAAGCGCACCAGCTTGAAGGTGGAGGGCGACAAGATTGTCGTCGCTCGTGACGGTGAAGATGCACAAGCCAAAGCGTTGCATGGATTGAGCCGCGCTCTTGTTAACAACATGATTAAGGGCGTGTCGGACGGCTTCGTCAAGAAGCTTGAGATTCAAGGCGTCGGATTCAAAGCTGCCGTCACCGGCAAGATTGTGAACCTAAGTCTCGGATTCTCGCATCCTGTCAATTACCCCATCCCGGATCAGATCAAGGTCACGGTGGAAGAAAACACCAAGGTTACGATCGAAGGTCCTGATAAGCACATCGTTGGCAAGGTTGCCTCCGAAATCCGCGCCTATTACCCGCCTGAGCCTTATAAGGGCAAGGGAGTTCGTTATGTCGGTGAGAAGGTCGAGCGCAAGGAAGGCAAGACCGTTCAGTAATAATTGATTTACCTGTCACGGCCAAAACCGTGATCCAAAGAAAATGCAAACGCAAAAAAAACATCGTCTCGAACAATTGCGCCACTGGCGTGTGCGGAAAAAAGTCACTGGCACTGCCGAGCGTCCGCGCATGAGCGTGTGTTTCACTGGTGCGCACATCTATGTGCAGATCATTGATGACACGGTGGGCAAGACAATCGTCTCCGCCTCGACTCGCAGCAAAGCGATGAAGGGGCAGAAAGTCGGAGCCAATGCTGCCAGCGCGAAGACCATCGGTGACACAGCGGCGAAAGCGGCGATTGAAAAAGGGATCAAAGCGGTTGTGTTTGATCGCGGTGGGGCACGGTATCACGGCAAGGTCAAGGCGCTCGCTGATGCGGCGCGCGAAGCGGGTCTCGTATTTTAATTTGTTATGGCAAACGAATCTGGAACAGAAGTCATTACTAGTGAGGTTGCGGCCACGGCGGCACCTGCCGCTCCGGCAGCACCAGCACGCTACGGCGGCGGCGGTCCTGGTGGACAACGCGGCGGCGGCGGTCGTGGAGGCTTTGGCGGCGGCGGTTTTGGCGGCGGTCGCGGGGGCGGCGGCGGTCGTGGTCGTCGTCCAGACTCTGACCAAGGGTTTGATTCGAAGGGTGAAGAGCTCGTCGAGAAAGTCGTCTTCATCAACCGCTCATCCAAGGTTGTCAAAGGCGGACGCCGTTTCAAATTCAGCGCGCTCGTTGTCGTTGGCGACAAAAAGGGCAAAGTCGGCCTCGGCCTCGGCAAGGCGACTGAAGTTTCCGATGCGATTCGTCGCGGCGGTGAGCTTGCGCGTCGTAAGATGGTTTCCGTGTCCCTCAAGGACGCGACCATCCCGCACGAAATTTTGTGCGAATATGACGGCGCAAAAATTGTGCTGCGTCCGGCCTCTCCCGGAACTGGAATCATCGCGGGCAAGACGGTTCGTGCCGTACTTGAGTCCGTTGGTATCCGCGACATCCTGAGCAAATCGCTCGGATCGAAGAATGCCGCGAACGTGGTCAAGGCCACGATGAGTGGATTGCTCAAACTGCGTCTGCGCGAAGCCATCTACAAGAGCCGTGGCTTGGAAATCAAAAAGGTGGCCGCTCCTGTGGCGCCGACTGCTAATTAATTTTTATGCGACTACACGATCTCAAACCCCGTCCCGGCTCCAAGCATCGTCGCAAGCGTCTTGGTCAGGGCGAATCAAGCGGACGCGGCAAAACTGCCGGTCGCGGTGGCAAAGGCCAGACAGCTCGTTCTGGTAGCTCCATCCGCATCGGATTTGAAGGCGGTCAGATGCCGCTCATCCGTCGTATCCCGAAACGCGGGTTCAACAACGTCCGCTTCGGCACGCGCTATATCCCTGTGAACCTCGACGCTTTGAATGTGTTCGATGACGGCGCGACCGTCAACGAAGCTGCGTTGCGCAAAGTGGGACTTATCAATGGTCGTGGCGACGGCGTGAAAGTTCTCGGCACTGGCGAGATCACCAAAAAACTTACTGTGTCTGCTCACGCATTCAGTGCTTCGGCCAAAGCGAAGATTGAAGGTAAGGGTGGAAAGTGCGAAGTGGTCTCCGTGGCGAAAGCTCCGGCGGTAAAGGGTTAATAGGAAACGCTTCCAATCATGTTCGGCTCACTCGTTCAGACCTTCACCAACTGTTTCAAGATCCCGGAACTCAAGTCCCGGTTGCTCTTCACGATCCTGTTGTTGACGATTGCGCGTCTTCTCGCGTTCGTCCATGTGCCCGGCCTGAATGTTGACGCTTTGACAGCGTTCTTCGAGGCGAACAAGTCTGCGGGCGGTCTGCTAGGCATGTATAATTTGCTGACCGGCGACGCGATGCAGCACGGTGCAGTCGGCGCGTTGGGCATCATGCCTTACATCAGTGCGACAATCATCATCCAGTTGTTGACCGCAGTGGTTCCGGTGTTAAGCAAAGCCGCCCGTGAAGAAGGTGGTCGCGCAAAAATCATCCAATATGGCCGCTATCTGACCGTCATTTTGTGCTTAATTCAGGGAGCCTTCATGACATTGAGTTGGGAAAATCCAAGCAGCATTCCTGGCTTCAGCGGATGGGATCCTGCCACCGCGCTGGTTTTGAGCAAGGGATGGACTTACCGGATCACAACAATCATTTTCCTCACCACAGGAACGATGTTGCTCATGTGGCTGGGTGAACAGATCACCGAGCGCGGCATTGGCAACGGTGTCTCGCTCATCATCACCATCGGCATCGTAGCTCGTATGCCTGCAGCGGTGATGCAGTTGAAAGGGATGTTCTTTACGGTCAACGGCGTCCCTCCGACACACTTCAAAAGTGTCGCACTTATCTTGATCGCGATGATTGTCATCGTGATCGGCGTCGTGATCGCTGTGACGCAGGCGCAACGAAAGATTCCTGTTCAATACGCTCAGCGCGCTGTCGGTCGGAAGATGTATGCCGGCCAATCCTCGTTCATGCCATTGCGCGTCAATTACGCTGGTGTCATGCCGGTGATCTTCGCCTCCGCAATCCTGATGTTTCCGCAGCAGTTGTTCTCGATGATCGGCACACGCTTTGATTTGAAGTTCTTCAAAGACATCGCCTATCACTTGAACTACGGCTCGTTCTATTACCTCTTGTTGTTTGGTACGATGATCTTGTTCTTCTCCTATTTCTGGGTGGCGACGCAGTTCAACGAAATCCAGATCGCGGACGATCTTAAGAAAAATGGCGGTTACATTCCCGGCGTGCGTCCCGGTCAACCCACGAGTGATTTCCTCCACAACACGATGAGCCGCATCACGCTGGCTGGGGCGTTGTTCCTCACGGCTATCGCGGTGATGCCGGTCGTTCTCCAAAACCAATTCAAGATCCCGAACGACGTAGCAAACTTTTTCGGCGGCACCAGCATGTTGATCACGGTCGGCGTGATGTTGGACACGATGCGCCAAGTGGAATCGCACCTGTTGATGCGCCACTACGACGGCTTCCTCAAGAAGGGGAAGATTCGCGGACGCATCTGATGACGCTGTCCGGTTCGCTCTGAATCCTGGTCGCTGAATTGTGCGTTCAAGAATTCAAGCTGGCCCGACAAAGGCAAACCGACATGAGCCTCATCAAGACAGAACGCGAGCTGGAGATCATGCGGGTGGCTGGGGCGATTGCGGCGGAAGTGTTGGATGAGTTGGCGATGTTTGTTCGTCCCGGAGTGACGACGCGGCAGGTGGATGAGTTCGCCGCCGAAGCGATGAAGAAGCGCGGGGCTAAGAGCGCGTTTCTCGGATACCGCAAGTTTCCGTGTCACACATGCCTCTCGGTGAACGATGAAGTGGTTCACGGGTTGGCGAACGACCGGCAGTTAAGATTTGGCGACATTGTCAGCGTGGACTGCGGTGTGACGTATAAGGGTTACATCGGCGACACAGCGACGACGTTGGCCGTGGGTGGGTGCGGAGTGGCTGCGCAACGGTTGATGGATGTGACGCAACAGGCGTTACAGAAGGGCATCGCTCAGGCACTGGCTGGCAATCGCGTGACGGATATTTCGCGCGCGGTGCAAAATTTTGTCGAAGCAAACGGGTACAGTGTGGTTCGGGAGTTTGTCGGTCACGGGGTAGGGCGGTCGGTTCATGAAGAGCCGCAAGTGCCGAACTTCGTGGATGCGGCCAGCAACCATAAATTGCGTCCGGGTATGACGATTGCCATCGAGCCGATGGTGAATGTGGGTCGGCCTGACGTGAAAATCTTGAAAGACGGCTGGACAGTAGTGACGCAAGATGGTTCACTCTCGGCCCATTTTGAGCACACCGTTTTGATCACGGACGGTGAACCGGAGATTTTGACATGCGCGAGGATGCCTTCCGCGTTGAAGGTCGCGTGATCGGGGCGTTGCCGAACGGCACGTTTCAAGTGGAACTGAGCAATGGCCACAGGCTGTTGGGGTTCACCACGGGACGGACGGAGAAAGATTTTGCCGGCGTGAAGCCGGGAGACACAGTGAAGTTGCAACTGACACCGTTTGATTTGTCAACGGGGCGGTTGGTGGTAGAGAAGAAAACGATTTAACATGAAAGTTAGAGCATCGGTAAAAAAGCTGTGCGAGCACTGCAAAATTGTGCGTCGCCGTGGGATTCTTCGTGTGATTTGCACGAACAAGCGTCACAAACAACGTCAAGGTTAATCATTTATGGCACGCATCATTGGTGTAGAAGTTCCGCCGAACAAGCGCATTGATATCGCGCTGCGTTCAATTTACGGAATCGGCCCGGTCAACGCGCTTGAGGTTCTTGAGCGCGCGAACATTGATCCTTCAATCCGCGCGAAGGACCTCACCGAGGCGCAACTTTCCCAGATCGTTCACGCGATCCAAGAGGGCAAATACGTGATCGAAGGCGACCTCCGCCGAGAACTCGGTTTGAACCTCAAGCGTTTGCAGGCCATCAAGTGCTATCGTGGCATTCGTCACTTGCGCAGCCTGCCTGTGCGCGGTCAACGCACGCAGACCAACGCCCGTACGCGCAAGGGGCCTCGTCGCACCGTCGGTGTGCAGCGCAATCCGAACGCCAAGACCGGCATCCACTAACCTGAATTTGTATGGCTGAAGAGATTAAGAAAAAAGCCGCTCCCGCTAAGGAAGCGAAAACTGACGCTGCTGCGGACAAACCCGCAAAGGCTGCCGATGAAACCAAGCCCAAGAAGGCGAAAGCCGCCGCTGGTGCTGCTGCTGGCGATGCTTCAAAGGTTGAGCCCGCTGGACTTGTTGCTGGGACTGCGCCGACTGCTGCCGAGTTGCTCGGTGAAGACGTCAACGCCAAGAAAATCGTCAAGGCCAAACACGCCAAGAACATTTCTGTCGGTATTGCCAACATTCTCGCGACGTTCAACAACACCCAGGTGACCATCACCGACATGCACGGCAACCTTCTCGGTTGGTCTGCCGCAGGTCGCGTTGGTTTCAAGGGTTCTCGCAAGAGCACTGCTTACGCCGCGCAGATGGTGGCGCAAGACGCAGCTCGTCAAGCGATGGCTCACGGAATGAAAGAAGTTGAAATCCGTGTCAAAGGTCCTGGCTCTGGTCGCGAATCTGCGATCCGCGCATTGCAGGCCATTGGCTTGGAGATCAGCACTATCAAGGACGTCACACCCATTCCGCATAATGGCTGCCGCCCGCGCAAGAAACGCCGCGTCTAGTCGTTTCACGTAACACGCATCACGCATCAAGATTTATGGCTCGTTATAAAGGTCCTCGCGTTCGCATCAGCCGCCGGTTCGGTATTCCGATCTTCGGTCCGTCGAAGTATCTCGACCGTCGCAATTATCCGCCCGGTGTCCACGGTCCGAAGTCCCGTCGCAAATTGACGGACTACGGCATGGGCTTGGTCGAGAAGCAGAAGCTTCGCTATTACTACGGCCTCATGGAAAAACAATTCCGTGGCGTCTATGAAAAAGCGTTGAAGCGTCGCGGCGTCACAGGCGAACAGATGCTCCAGATTTTGGAGACGCGCCTCGACAACGTGGTGTTCCACCTCGGCTTCGGCACGACCCGTGCCGGTGCGCGCCAGATGGTCAATCACGGCCACATCACCGTCAATGGTCGCAAGGCCACTATCCCGTCCTACGCCCTAAAGGTGAATGATGTGATCGTGGTGAAGAGCAACACCGTCTCGCGCCAGATGGCGACGAAGGCGTTGGAATTGTCTACGAGCCGCTCTGTTCCAGACTGGTTGTCATTGGGCAAGGATG
>JANPGI010000127.1:0-2776 GCA_031423875.1 Verrucomicrobiota bacterium
GAGCCGCTGCGCCGTTCATCAGCAACGTGCCGCCGTTGACGATGGTCGTGCCGGTGTGCGCGATGTTTGTTCCGCTCCAAGTCCATGTGCCCGTGCCAACTTTGGTGAAGTTGACGCCGTTGTAGGTGTTGCCGCCGAACGTGGCACTGGTGTTCAGACCACCGACGCTCCATGTGACCGGGAGTCCGCTGTTGCCGCCGCCAGCCGATGCGCTGCAACCGACTTCACCCGCAAGTTCGCCGAGGGGAATCGTGCTGCCGCTTGTGGCGCGGCTTTGCAGACTGAGCAGGCGCTGCACATGAATGCGACCGTTTGGGAAACCTGCGGCGTTGGCGATGCGGAAATCTCCGCCTCGATCATCGGGATCGCTGGCATTCGCGTCCGTGGTGGCATAGATCTGCCCGGTGAAAGTGGACCAGTTGCCGCCGATGTCAGCACGGACGTAGGGCGACCACATGGTCAACGTGCCGCCACCTGTGCCGCTGCCGTTGAGGATGCAACGCCAGTCGAGATTGAGGAAGTTGCTGGTGTTGGTAACGATGTTCAGATTCCACGAAGTTGTCTGCGTGGTGTTGTTATCAATGAACATGGTGATGGTGCCGCCCTGCATGATGATCGTGGGCGTGCCCGCGCCAAAGCCGCCGGTGTTGGCGGAATCGCCGCCGAGCGAAATGCTGCCGCCGCTGATGATCGAAGTGCCGGAGAACGTATTCGCAGCGACGAAGGCGAGATTGCCCGCGCCGAGTTTTTGGAATGTGCTCGTGCCGGTCAGCACGCCGAGCAGCGTGAACTGATCCGAGCTGTTGAACACGTCAATGGAGTTCGTGCCGCTGGAGATCGTGATGCCACGGTCGGTGTAACATTCGCCGAGAATGCGGAGCGTGGAGCCGCCGGTGATCAGAAGATTGGTGGGGCTGTTGTTGGGCGCGCTGCCGATGGAACTCGGATAACCGACGCCATCGAGTTCGGACGCGACGAGCGTGCCGCCACCGGCGATGACGGTGCGCCCAGTGTAGGTGTGGTTGATGCCGCTGACGGTGAGCGTACCGGTGTTGGATTTCAGCAGGCCGCCCGTGCCGATGATTGCACCGGCACCGGCCAACGTGTAGTTAGCCGCGCTGTCCACGACTAGATTTGAGATGATGAGTGAGCCGGACAAATTCGCCGTCAGATTGGAAGTGCCAACGGAGTCGAAGCGCACCGTGTCTTGCGGGTAGAAGGAATCTTTGACCACGCCGTTAAACCAATTGCTGCTGATGGCGAGATCCCAAGCGTTGGCGTTCTGGCCACCGGTCCAGGTGAGAGTGGCGGGAGCGCGAGGAGTTTTGATCACGAGCGCGATCTGTCCGGGAGGATTGGTGAACACGTAGGGATAACCATCCAGCCCTTGCGCGAGCAGGCTGTTGATGTTGCCGGTGAGTGTGCCGGTGTAATTGACGAGCGGATACACCGAGCCGGGCGGCAACGTGCCGTCGAGCAGACGGAAAATGAATGTGTTCGTGCCGGAGATCACGAGGTTGCCGTTGATCTGGACGAGGTCGTTGGTTTTGATTGTCCCGGTGGGATCGTCGGAGAGATCGTAGTTACTGCGCGTGCGTCCGGCGAGTGTGACTGTGTTGGCGATGGTGACTTTGCCGGGGGAATTACTTCCTGCTGTGCCGGGGGAGAAGCCCGCGCCTTCCTCAAATCTCACGGTCGCGCCGACGACGCCTGTTCCGCCGAGCCGTCCGTCGAGCCACACGCCGCCGCGAACGGTGACGGGGCTGTTGGGCAACGAACCATTCACGAGAAATGAGCCTTCGCCAATGAGTGTCGCGCCGGTGTAGGTGTTCGTGCCGGTGAGCGTGAGTTTGCCCGCGCCCGCTTTGGTGAGTTTCATCGCGCCGGTGAGTTCGCCTGCGCTGCAGTCGAATGTGTAATCCTTGGGCGAGTGAACGCGCACATCGGATGGAGTGATTGAACCGCTCAATGCGATGGCGGTGTTGTTCGAGCCGGTGAGGTCGAACAGGACGGATGTGGCGGATGGGAAAACGACTGCTGTGGTGTTACTGATCCACAGATTGTTCGTGAACCAACTGGCGGTGGAGTTTTCGTCCCAGACATTTCCGGCGTTGCCGCGCCAGACGAGTTGCGCGTTGGAGACGGGCGGGATGGGAATCGCGGGCATGTCGTTGCCGAGATAATAATCTACATAGCTCGCCTGGTAATAACCCTTGTAGGTGTTTTGCACGCGATACATGGGGTTTTGCATGAGGCAATAGATGCGGTTCGTCGCGGCGATCTTTGTGGTGTAGATGCGGACGGAGTTGTAGTCGTTGGCCACGACCATGAATTCTTCGCGCCAGTCGCCAAAGAGATCGCCCCAAAGCGCGGCGCGTCCGCCGTAAGCCTGATGACACCCGCCATCTTCGTTGTAGAGCGTGTAGATGCGGTCTGCGCCACCACTGCTGACATTGAACTTGTTGACGACGGGGGCGAGCGCACCGCTGCCCGCGCCGTCTTCAAATTCGCGCAACACGTCGGCGTCCCACCAGAGGGCTTCCGGCGCCCAGAGGTTGTTGACGTAAATCTGCGTGCCCTTGGCGTCATAGATGCCGGGCTGTGTGGAATACATTTCGCTGCCGCGATAGTTCGGATTGAGATCAAGCGTGATGCCGCGACCGACATCGGTAAGCGTGCCGGAGTACCATTTCTTGTAGAGTTCGCCGCTGCCCATGTCTTGCAGTGAAGTTGCAAGCAACGTGGCGTTATTCTGCTGGATGGCATACATCTCCAA
>JANPGI010000128.1:0-6042 GCA_031423875.1 Verrucomicrobiota bacterium
TTCCTTCACCCGTGAAACATCCCGAGAAGGTGAACATGGTCATCTTCCGCGAGAACACCGAAGACATCTACGCGGGCATTGATTATCAAGCGGGGTCGGTTGAAGCGAAAAAGATTCTCGAATTCATCCAGAAGGAATTGCCTGCGGCATTCAAAAAAATCCGTTTCGGTGCGGAAGCCGCAGACACCGTAGGCATCGGCATCAAGCCCGTGAGCAAACCCGGCACGGAACGCCTCGTGCGCTCCGCCATCGAATACGCCATCGCCAATAAATCCAAGAGCGTGACGATTGTCCACAAGGGCAACATCATGAAGTTCACCGAGGGCGCGTTCCGCGATTGGGGATACGATCTTGCGAAGCGCGAATTCGGCGCGGTGGAGATTGACGGCGGCCCGTGGTGCAAAATTCCCGACGGCAAACCCGGCGCGGGCATCGTCATCAAGGACGCCATCGCCGACATCACATTGCAACAAGTCCTCACGCGCCCGACGGACTTCGACGTGATCGCCACGCTGAACTTGAACGGCGATTACCTGAGCGACGCGCTCGCCGCGCAGGTGGGTGGCATCGGCATCGCGCCCGGTGGGAATATCAATTACACCAGTGGCCACGCGATCTTTGAAGCTACACACGGCACCGCGCCGAAGTATGCGGGTAAAGATATGGTGAACCCTGGTTCAGTCGTGTTGTCCGGAGAGATGATGTTTCGATACATGGGCTGGACTGAAGCGGCAGACTTGATTCTCAAAGGACTCAACGGCGCTATTGGCAGCAAACGCGTGACGTATGACTTCGCCCGCCAGATGGAAGGTGCGACTGAGATCAAGTGTTCCGCATTCGGAGACAACATCATCAGCCACATGTAAAACTGCGATTGATGACTGAATAAATTACTCGACGGGCGAGCCACCGAGGTTCGCCCGTCTTTCTTTTCAAACTGATTGCACTGGATCGCCGCCGCACTTGTCTCCGCGCTGTTTCTCGGCGTGTATGAGCTTTGCACCAAGCACGCCATCAGAGACAATGCCGTGCTGCCGGTGTTGTTTTTCAGCACGCTCACAGGCGCGATCGTCTGGGGAGTGTTGCTCACGGTGGATTTGCTCGCACCGAATTCCTTACCACATTCTCTGGTCACAGATCGGCTCACGGGGTGTCAACACCTACAACTCGCGCTCAAATCCGCCATCGTCGCATCGTCGTGGATATTCACCTACTTCGGATTGAAACATCTACCGCTCTCGCTCGGCTCGCCGATCCGCGCAATGAGTCCGCTCGTGGTGTTGGCGGGCGCGGTCTTGATTCTCGGTGAACGGCTCACACTGGTGGAATCTCTCGGTGTGCTGACAACTATCGCTTCGTTCATCGGACTGTCCATTGCGGGGCGAGGCGAGGGAATCCATTTTCACCGCAACAAATGGGTCTGGTTTCTCGCGCTGGGAACTGTGCTGGGTGCCATGAGTGCGCTCTATGATCGTCACCTGCTCGGCACGCTGCGCTTCTCCGTGCCGACGGTGCAGGCGTGGTTCTCGATCTATCTGCTGGTGTTCTTCACACCGTTCATGATCGGCTGGCAACGCCGCTGGTGGCCGCGCAATGAATTTCACTGGCGGTGGAGCGTTCCGGGAATCGCGCTGGCGTTGTTGGTGGCGGACTACATCTACTTCGGCGCGCTGGCGAATCCGGACGCGTTGGTATCAGTCGTGATGAGTCTGAGACGCGGCAGTACGCTGATTGCGTTCGCGGGTGGCTTGATGTTCTTCGGAGAAAGCACAGATTTGGTAAAAACCCTGGCTGTGATGGGAATCTGTGTGGGGATTGTGCTGACGATGTTGGGTTGAGCACTCAACACTCAATGCACTCATCCAAAAGAGGCGGCAGTCCGACTGTGTTTGTGACTTTCGGCTAGTGTCCGCCTTTGCCGCCACCGTGATCATCTTTACCGCCCCCATGATCCTTGTCGTCATCATTGCAATCATGTTTTGTCACACGGCCTTCTTTATGTTTCACCACCACCGTTGCCTTGCCCGCCTTATAGACCTCGGCGTTGTTCCGCATGGTATCCACATCAGCGATGATGTTGTTGAGATATGCGGATGTGGTGGCCACAACTTTGCCGGTCGCGGGATCGAATGATTGTCCGGCTTCCACGGTTGCTGTGACGGATCCGCCGTTTTTCGGAAGGTTATAATTGAGAGTCACCTCACCGGACAACACTGTGACTGCGCCATCAGCCCGGACAAGGTATTCTGTGCCGATGATCCGGGCGACACCATCCGCCGTGACGATCTTGAAGCGTGAAGGCCGGGCGAGCTTGCGCTGGGAGCCGAGGATAGATCCCGAAACCAGCTTCAGCGTGGTGTCCGTAACGATGACTTCTCCAGCGGGTAAGCGATCCAATTGTGTCAACTGTACTTCGGAATCTGGAGTCAGCCGCAGCACCGTGCTGCTGTACTGCAGGATGAAATCCACCGTGCCACTTGCGCCAGTTTTGATCACGGACTCGTGTTCGAGGACGGCATCCTCTTTCAGCACGTGCCAAGTTTTCCCGTCGGTCGAATAGGTGGCTTGCCCGGTGACGCCCTTCACCAACACTGCTGGCTCTGTAGTTCCCGCGATGGCGACTGCTGACGCAATGAACAGTGTAGAGAGTGATCCAGCAACTCGTGAAAAAATGTTACGCATTGAAGTCTTCATAGTTTATTTGGCGTGAAATGCTCTTGGTTCTCGTGCGGGTGCAACTGGTAACGGTCTGGTAGTGCGACGTTACCCCCATCCATTTCATAGGTCAAAGGATTCTTGTTCACACAGCCATACAAACTTTTAAGGCGGATTTAAGACGCGATCAGGCAGGCTTGGCTGATCGCGTCCTTCAGCCACAGTCAGCCTTAATATCGGACGGAAATGCATCGTGATTAAGTAGAAGATAAAATCAGGACGCTGATCGCCCAGTCTCGCTTACCCTGATGGGTGTGACTGGGGGTCATTGGAACTGCCGCACAGCTTCGTGTCTTTCTTTAATCCCGGACAGACTGGGATTGAGATTAAGACTGGTCTCCGCTGCCCGACAGCCCCATTCACACGCTGTTATACTGACTTTCGCTTGACCCCTGCCTCGCTTCCGGCACATATACACGGAACAAAGTATTCCATGCGCTCAAAAATATTTCTGCGGTTCGCTTCCTGCATTCTCGCAATCGCCATCACGGGTTGCGTCACGCCGCAACCACCCCGCGTCGGATCATTCGCGCCGCGCACGGGCGATGAAATTGTCATCGCGGGCAAATACGTTCACACCGGCACGCCTGTTGTGTTGTGGACGGATCCGGGCGGTTACGATGCGTATCGCGTGGAGAAACGATTCGCGCCTTTTGAAGATTCCGGCTGGAAATCAGGGACGAACGAATCCCCAAACGTCGGCACGCCCAATCGTTACAACCTTCGCGCGAACGATCTCACACCGGAGGAGATCGAACGAGTGCGCGGCGGCGGCTGGGATTTGCCCACGTTGCAGCGCGTGGTGGATCAATTCGTCCTGCACTTCGATGTCTGCGGTGTGAGCCGGACTTGCTTCAAAGTGCTTCATGATGGTCGCTGCCTGAGTGTTCACTTCATGCTCGATATTGACGGCACGATTTATCAGACGCTCGATTTGAAGGAACGTGCGTGGCACGCAACCACGTCGAACAGCCGCTCCGTCGGCATTGAGATCGCCAACATGGGCGCGTATCGCACTGTCGAAGGAAGCGCGCTGGAAAAATGGTACGCCAAGGACGACGATGGCCGCACGCGCATCACACTTCCTGAGCGGCTCGGTGATGGCGGCGTGCGTACGCCGAACTTCATTGGTCGCCCGGCACGGAATGAACCTGTGACTGGCGAGGTTCAAGGTGAGACGTTGACTCAATATGACTTTACGCCTGAACAATACAAAGCACTCGCGCATCTTACCGCCGCGATCTCACAGGTGTTGCCCAAGATCAAGTGCGATTACCCGCGCGATGCCGACGGCAAACTCATCACGCACAAGCTCGACGAAGAAGCGCTTCAGAACTATCAAGGCGTGCTTGGCCATTATCACATCCAGAAAAATAAAAACGACCCCGGGCCCGCACTCGATTGGGATTACGTGATCAACACCGCGCGCGAACTCACCGCGCCCAAAATCTCGCGCTCGCCTGTCTCGCCAATGGGTCGTGGCAGACAGCAGTTCTGAGAGGGAAACATGCAGTTGGAAACCCGGTGAGTCGCGCGAAGGATGCGAAGGTGACGAAGTGGAACAAGAGGATTGGAGTTCGGCGTCACGAACATCAAATGGTGAACCGGCTTCGATCCCCACCGGAAACAGAAATCATTTCACCCCCTTCGCCTCCTTCGCCTCCTTCGCGCGACCATCAGCGCTGGAGAAGTGTTCCCATCGCTGACATTCCAATCACGCCAGGAAATTATAGATGCGCCGCGAACCGATTCGTCGTTTCATATTCGCATGATCAGAGGGAAATCATTTTCAACTCACGCGGGTAACAGCTCGACCATGGACTGGGGTTCGCCGGCAGAATGGATCGAGCTTGGATTCGAGATTGTTTCATCCTTGCTAGACTCGGCAGTTGACCTTTTACTTTGACCAGCTAACCAACCTTACGAGAATCAAATGCTTATCTACGCAATCTGTCTGGTCGTGGGACGTGATATGACAAAATCCTTGGTTGAAAGTGGCTGTTGCAAGCGATTCAACACCATTAACCCGAACTAAACTATGTCTGTATTTCTAGTCTATCTGTTTTGTCTCGTGGTGGGATTCATCTTCGTGCTTGGCAGCGCGCTCATGGGACATCTGGGCGGAGATCACGGTCATGTGGGCGGCAGCGGCGGACACGCGGAAGCCGGTGCCGATGGCAGTGATGCGCCCGGCGTCTCATTCTTCAGTCCGATTGTGATGGCTGCGTTCGTCACGGCGTTTGGCGCGTTTGGACTTACTTTCACGCAGTTTGAGATGACAAAGCCACCGGCCATCAGCGCGTTCCTGTCAGCCATCGGCGCGTTGATTGTGTCGGGTTTGCTGGTGACTGTTCTCCGACAATTATTCCATGCGACGGACAGTTCCAGTGAATCGCAAGTGGGAACTCTCGTGGGCCATGTCGCCACGGTCATCACGCCGATTCCGGAAGGTGCCGTGGGCGAAATCGCCTATGTGCAATCTGGCACGCGCTATACCGCACCGGCCCGGGAGGAAAGCGGCAAGATGGTAACCAATGGCAGCCAAGTGAAAATCACGCGCGTCACCGGGTCACAATTTTACGTAACGCTGGACGCTCCAACCACGAATCCCAAAAACTCCTAAAACACAAACTGTATGATCATGTATCCACTGTTCGCCGCCGTTTTAACCGGGCCGATAATCATCGTGTCAGCCGTCACGCTCGCCGTCGTCCTGCTGCTTGTAATCGTCACAGTCTTGAGCCGCTACACCAAGGTCGGCCCGAACGAGGTGCTCATCGTCTCCGGCGTCAAACGCAATTACACCGACCCTGACGGCACTATTCGCAAACGCGGCTTCCGCATCGTGAAAGGCGGCGGCACGTTCGTTTATCCCATCGTTGAAAAGGTGGACATCCTCTCACTCGAACTGCTGACGATTGATGTGCAGACGCCCGAGGTTTACACCAGTAAAGGCGTGCCGGTGAAGGTGGACGGCGTGGCGCAAATCAAAGTAAAGGGCGACGACATCTCCATCGCCACCGCTGCCGAACAATTCCTGAGCAAAGATACCGCCGCCATCATGAACATCGCCATGCAGACGATGGAAGGTCATTTGCGCGCGATTCTCGGCACGATGACGGTTGAGGAAATTTATCAAAACCGCGATGCCTTCGCCGCCAAGGTGCAGGAAGTCGCCGCCGGTGACATGGCGAACATGGGTCTCGGCATCGTCAGCTTCACCATCCGCGACATCCGCGATACGCAAGGCTACCTCGACGCGCTCGGCAAACCGCGTATCGCCCAAGTCAAACGCGACGCACAGATCGCTCAGGCCGAAGCTGACCG
>JANPGI010000129.1:0-9234 GCA_031423875.1 Verrucomicrobiota bacterium
TGGCCAAAGCGCTCTCCGCGAAACTTTCGGACACCAACGCACTCGTCCGCCAAAATATCGTCCAAACACTTGCCTCACTTGGCGAGAATACGCCTCCTGAAATCCGCGCCGCCTTGACGGAGCGACTCAATGATTCCTCCCGCAACGTCCGTGTCGTGGCCGCGCAACATCTCGCGTCAACAATAAGCCTGGATTCGCTTGTGGGATCAGAGTTGAAGCACATGCTTGATCACAACGCCGACCAACCCGTCGGACAGTTGCAGCTCGGCATTTTCGAATTCACTCGTGGCAACGCCACGAACGCGCTCCGCCATTTCCAGACTGCGGCCAAGTGGGACGCGTTCTCGCCCGGCATCCACCACGAGACTGCGATTCTGTTGAGCCAGCTTGGACGCCCGCGCGAAGCTCTGGTGGAATTGCAGGAAGCCGTGCGACTCTCCCCGCGTGATGCTGAGTTCCGATTCAAACTAGCACTTGCTTGGAATGAGCTAGGTGAATCTGTAAAAGTTCTGGCTGAACTAGAAGAAGCCGTGAAACTCGATCCGCGCCACGCACGTGCTGGATACAATCTTGGACTCGCGCGCAATGCCGCCAGAAATCCGACGGGCGCGATCCAAGCCCTGCTCGCTGCTGAGATCGCCGAGCCACGCGACGCACAAATCCCCTACGCACGGGCCACCGTCCATGCGCAACTCGGTCAGATGGACGCCGCCCGCAAAGCTGCGAAGCGTGCGTTGGAGTTGAACCCGCGATTCACGGAAGCTGCCGCACTGCTCCAGCAACTGGGGCAACAGTAGTTTATTTTCACACACTGCCGCCTCAAGACGGTGTTCCTTAGTCTCACCCGACTTTGATCACACCCCGTCAATTCGCAACCCATCCCATGCGAACCAGACATCGGGCGGGAGTTCAGCCTGTGCTTTGTCGTGGTCGTAATCATGTGTGAGATGCGTCAGATAAGTTCTGCCTGCGCCGATGCGCCGTGCGGTGGTCAATGCTTCGTCCAGGCACATGTGCGTCGGATGGGGTGAAAATCGCAGTGCATCCAGCACGGCGACTTCCACGCCGCGCACCTGTTCAAGTGCGGCATCGGGCACTTCATTACAATCGTTCAGATACGCGAGTCGCTTTTTTCCGTTCTGCGTGAAGAGATAACCGTAAGTGACGAATCTTCCGTGCGGCAAGGGCAGGGGGGTCACCTCCAGATCGCCAAGAGTGAACGGCCCGGTGATGACGTGTTGTTCAGGTTTGAAATAACCTCTCGGCCACGGGCCGGCGTGGAACGCGTATTGGAACACGCGGCGTAGATCGTTCATCGTGGTTTCATTCGCGTAGATAGGTAGGGTATTCCCGCCGCGCAGATCGCAGAACCGCCGGCAATCGTCCAGACCCATGATGTGATCTGCGTGGCTGTGGGTGAAGACAACGGCGTCCACCTTGCGGATGTTTTCGCGGAGGCATTGCATCCGCAAGTCTGGTGGGGCATCCACGAGGAAGGCGGTTTCATCCGTGGCAACATAGATTGCCGAGCGGGTACGCCAGTTCTTGGGGTTCGCCAGAAACTCCGGCGAACAATCGTTGGCTATGAGCGGAACGCCCTGCGAGGTGCCGCTGCCGAGGAATATGAATGAGAACGCCATTGCAAAAATTGACTGCGCCTAAACTATCCAAACAGCCCGGCCATCGCGAACAATTCCTTGTATTGAATACTGCTGCGTCTCTTGATTTCAGTGCGCCTGATGGTTCTCGTGACTAAAGCTGTGTCTTCCTGTGGGACAGGGTGGGTGATTGCTGGAGATCAACGCGGTTTTTTCAGCCGGAAACGTCCGCGTTCTTGGCGGCATTGCGTTTGCTGTTTGGGGCTTTGCTAAAGGAGTACGGTGTCGGTGCTTGATCCAATCGGATCAGAACTGCAAGGACCTTGTCTTGATCGTCGGGTTTCTTGTGCCCTGCTTTGTTCACGGTTGCATACCGGGATTTGCCCCGCCTGCTGACGTTTGCCCGCCGTAGTTTCAACAAGTCGTAATTTGTGAGGCTTACTTTTTGGAGATGTATCTGCCTGGTCACATCGCTCGTGACCAGTGAGCGGGCCAGCGGTCAACTCATGCAACTTGAGTATCGTACTCCTGTCATCGTCATAGGATCGCCTGCCGATGTGCCTTCGACTTTTTGGGGACGCTTTGAATACGCGTTCGAGAACAATTCAGAAAAGATTTTCTCTGATAGGTTTCACTCGATCAATACGTTGAATTGGTATCTGGATCCGGTTGATGGAGGGTTTGAATCGTTTGGGAATCGGGCCTCTCGCACAGCAGCAGGTGCAATCTCCAGATCCATCGTCACCGGTTTTCGTGAAGCGGCGATTAATCTGCCTTTCATGGACTGGCTGGATGGGCAACGGGGTTTTGTGGCTGATTTTGTGTTGGATTCGCTGGACACAGTGGAGGAGGAGTCCATCAATCCGCTGAATCCATCCTACCGTGTTCTCGAAAAATCATGGTGGCGACGCCTCTCGGAACGCCGTGGCTTCCGGTATGGACTTCGTCCCTTCCAGATCAGTCCGTATGCATTCGTCAGCACTGGTATCTGGCGCAAGGAATCGCTACTGGCGATGGCGCACATGCGCTACCACTACCGGCATTTCTCAGAACACCACTTTGAACTGTCACTCTCAGTGCCGGTGTCGCGCGGTGTGTCGTTCGATGTGGGTGCTGCAAAACTTCTCGGGCGACAGTCCGAGGCGACAAAGCTGGTTCTCAAATTATCCAAACAACTGGCAGGCGGCGGCATCGTGCATGTGGGCATGGAGGCAAAAGACCATCCTACGTTTCTGGTAGGGATGTCAGTGCCGTTATAGAAGCCAGGTGCGACGGGCTGCTTAATCTTATAATCTTAACAGCAGAGAACAATGATCGAGTCTTGGTTGATCAGGCTCAACCTCGGTTCAGCGCACTCAATACGGCGCGGATAGAGGCAAGTTCGATGTTCGTGTCCACGCCCGCGCCCCAACGCGATTTACCATCCGCGAGTTTGATCTGGATGTAGGAGATGGCACTGGCTTCTTCACCGCTGCCCAAAGCGTGTTCGCTGTAATTCACGATCTCAAATCGCGGCACACCGGCCGTGCTGAATCCATGCACGAGCGCGGCGAGCGGGCCGTTGCCTTGGCCGGAAATCTCCATCGGCTTGCCATCGCGCAGCAGTTTCGCACGGCATTGGACGATCTGCTGGCTCTTGGTCGCCTCGCTCGCAGCCCATTTGCCTCCGGCACTACGGAGAACTTTTTCGCTTGAGGCAACGCTGCGGCTGACGGTCTCAAACGCCTCCAATTGCCATGGTGCGATGCGCTCGATGTATTCCTTCCAAAACATCGCCTTGAGTTCAGCGCCGCTGACCTCGCGACCGAGCTTGTCCACCTCGTCGTTGGCGATGGGGCCAAACTCGCGTTGCATATCTTTCGGCAACAGTATCCCGAATTCGCTCTCCAACAAGTAAGCCACGCCTCCCTTGCCGGACTGCGAGTTCACGCGGATGACCTCGTGATATTCGCGCCCGATGTCGGCAGGATCAATCGTGAGATAGGGCACGTCCCAATACTTCTGTTCGCCTTGCGACCACTCTGCCAAACCTTTCTTGATGGCGTTGGCCGATTCCGTCTTGCAAACCGTTGTCACGCTTGTCCACTCCGCCAAGCCCTTCTTGATCGCGTCCTGATGCGAGCCGCTGAATGCCGTAAAAACTAATTCTCCGCCGTAAGCCTGACGCGCGGGCACCGTCATGCCGGTGCAACGCTCATACACGTCGCGGACCGCGTTGAGGTTTGAGAAATCCAACTTCGGATCAATGCCGTGCATGTAGAGATTCAAAGCCACGGTCACGATGTCGAGATTGCCCGTGCGTTCGCCATTGCCGAACAACGTTCCCTCCACGCGATCCGCACCCGCGAGCAAACCCAACTCGGTCGCCGCCACGCCCGTGCTGCGGTCGTTGTGCGTGTGCAAGCTGATTACGAGCGAGTCGCGATTCTTGATATGCTTGCACATCCACTCGATCTGATCGGCATAGACGTTCGGCATCGCGACTTCGACCGTGTCTGGCAGATTCAAAATCATTTTGTGCTGCGGCGTCGGCTGCCAGACATCCATGACGGCTTCGGAAATCTCCTTGGCGAACTCCACTTCTGTCATGCTGAAACTCTCCGGCGAATACTGGAGCATGACTTCCGTGCCCTTCAACCGATGCAACCGATCCTTGATCATCCGCGCTCCATTGACGGCGATGGCTTTGATCTCATCCTTTGACTTGCCGAACACCACGCGACGCTGTGCAGGCGATGTCGAGTTGTACATGTGGATGATGACGCGCTTGGCACCGATAAGCGATTCGATGGTACGCTCGATCAGATCTTCGCGCGCCTGCACGAGCACCTGTAACCAGACGTCGTCCGGCGCGCGCTTCTCCTCGATGAGGCGGCGATTAAAAGTGAACTCGGTGTTCGAGGCGGACGGGAAGCCGACCTCGATCTCCTTGAATCCGATCTTCACAAGCGTACTGAACAATTCCAGCTTCTGCCCGACGTTCATGGGCACGGCGAGCGCTTGATTGCCGTCCCGTAAATCCACGCTGCACCAACGCGGCGCGTGGGTGAGGACGCGATTGGGCCATTGCCGGTCGGGCAAGGCCACTGGTGGGAACGGACGATATTTTTTTGACGGGTCTTTCAACATGACTGTGCCTTTTTAGTTCTTAAACTTCGTCTTAATCCTAATCCTGCGTCGTTCTCACTCGAGAATCTATGAGTTAATATCTCAAAAACAAAAACCCCACCGCCGGTCTGGCAATGGGGTTCAAAATTCACTAGAACAAATCAGAACCCGACCGCCGCGCCGTTAAGTAGCGCGCTCGTAAGCAGCAGGTTCAAATTCATTTTGCGATCCACAGATTCAGCCTAATGAGCAGTGACGTTGCGGTCAATTTGTTTCCTTGTCACCCCGTGAATCTGGGTGTGATTACAACCGGGTGAGGATGGAATGGACAGCGGAGATGCAGGAACGCTGCCTTCAGCAACGTGGCTGGTCACTCTCTCTGCCGCCTGAAGGCGGCGTTCCTTAGCCTCACCCGTCTTTAATCTCACCCCGTGAATCTTCCCCGCTGTTGCACGCTCACTGAACTTGCCCGATGCGATCGTTTCGTTTAATCAGTTCGGATGTCGAGATGCGTCAGATATTCAACTTCACCACGCACTGCGGTTTCAAAGTTTCGCAAAGTGAACTCGGCGAGTAGCGCATCGTCGCCAAACCAGATGAGACGGAGATTTCCGTGTAGCTGACAGTCGCCGCGTCTGCTCGGTGCATACAAGTGGAGAAAGGTCCGCAGGCAGGCGCGTGAGAGCGGTGCAATCGACGCAGCCAATCTATCGTCCCAGATTTTTTTTGCTTTATGGCGGCACGGAAAGTCGCGCTGCGGATGCGCTGCGCTTGAGGTTCGTCAAAGCCAGATGAAATCCACTGCTGCGTTTTCCAATCGCAAACGCGTTTTGACAACGACTTAAAATCCCAACGCCACTCGATGATTTTCTTAGTGGTTGCAATAACGGTAATCAGTCGAAACGGATTGATTCGCTTGAGCGGAAGTGCGGCGAGTGCGTTTGCGGCCTTCGCGATAGAATCCGTCGCGCACACCGCATTCACAACATCCCCACGACTCACCGGGTTTTTGCCGACACGAGCAGTGATGGAATACCAATTGATGAGAGCAAACGTCACACCGCAATCGTTCAACGCGATCCACGTCCCACCGCCGGGTTCGGATGGGCAGAGAATCTGGCGACCATCAATCACTCGCCGATCGGGCGGCAGACCTTTAACGCGTACGAGTTTTTCGTCTCGGTTCATTCCTAGGACGTATCCGTTGCGTCGTGCGATTAAAGTAACGGTACACATGGTTCAGTCGGCTGATGGATATGAGGCGGACATCGCGTCGTAATCTCTCCACGCGCGCCAGACGAGCGCGAGCGGTGTCGGTGTAACGCCGAGTTTGCGGTTCGCTGCTCCAATGGCGAAGACGAGTTCCCATTGCTTGAACAACGTCCGATATGCATCCCACAACGAATTGCGTGCGTCGTAAATGCTCGTGGCTTCGGACGCCGCACCGTTGAGTTCGATGATCTGAAAGTTTTTCCCGGCGCGCAGATCGTCCTCACTCGCGAACCGGATGTCATAACGTCCGATGAAAAAACCGCTGACTTTCCGGGAGATTTCGTCAATGCGCGATTCGAGCGCGGGAGTGTTGAGCCTCATGCCGTCGCGGAAGATGCAGCCCTGCGCGTGATTCCCGGCGACGACGAGTGTGAGTTCCTCGCCAGCAGCAAGAGCATCATCGCGGCGGGCGTGAAAGCGTTTGAGGTAAATATCGGCGATGAGACGGGCGCGGGAATCTTGTTCGATGAGTTCAGTGACGGTGGATCTTCCATCGCCGACGAGCACGGGGAAAATCTTTTCCGTGATTGCAAAGATGCATCCGCGCGACTCGTGCGGGAAGCGGTAGTAAAAAATTCCGGCTTCGAGTGGGCCCGGCGCGAAGCGTTGCGCGACGAGCGGGGCATTGGTCTGCCGCAGATAATCCTTGGCCTGCTCGCGAGTGCGGATGAGTTTGATGCCGACGCCGCGCTGGCCGATGTCAGGTTTCAAGATGAAGTTCTCGCTATCGAATCGCGCATGGATGGCTTCGAGTTTTGCTCGGCGTTCATCCATCGTTCCGCTCGGAATCAACTCCGCCTCCGCAGTGTATTCTGGGCTGTTGGCGAACAGTTCTTTGAGCATCGCATGTTTGGATTCTCCCACGATGCCGCCGGAGAAGATTCCCGGATTAGCCGCCGTGGGCAATGTCAGCCCGCGATACTTGATGGCGAGCCAGAGGCAATTCAACGCGACGGGAGGATAAAACATCCAGCCCGGCCAGAATTCCCAATGCCGCAGCCGCGCGATCTTGCGGAACTCGAAGTTCAACGCGGCGCGACGGAACAATTGAAGCAAGGCGATGAGCGCAACGCCCGCGCCGATCAAAATGAATCCGCCGTGTTTGTAGGCTTCCAACGCATTGAGCAGTTTCGCGCCGAACAATTCCGTGAGCCGCAGGATAAGCGCAGTCCAAATGAACGCCGCGACGCCGGTCACAAGCAGAAAACCCGGCAGCGGGGCGCGGAGAAATCCTGCGGCGAGATAGGTGGGCAATCGCGCGCCCGGAACGACGCGGCTGAAGATGAGGATGAGCGTGCCGCGTTTGCCGAACCATCGCTCGCTCTCGGCGACTTTGGGCGCAAACTTTTTGAATCGGGATCGCTCGAACCATCGTCGCCCGCCGATTCGCGCGATGGCGTAAAGGCCGAGATCGCCGAGCCAGATTCCGAGAAAACACGCGATGAATGCCGCAGGCCACGAGATCGTTCCAGACGCGAGCATCAGGCCCGCGCCGACAGCGGCGACGTCTTCGAGGATGAATGTAGCGAAGAAGAATCCCGCTGCCTTCGCGAACGGAATCCATTCGGCGATTGATTCAGGAGACAGCGAGAGAGTGTCGGTCATGCAAAGGGAGCGGACGATCACGCCGACTTTGGAGACTGTTCCAAGTGTTTGATCGTGGATGGCGCGAAACCGAACTTCGGCGGCAGATTCAATCCCATGACGTTCGCCATGAAACCGATCAACGCGTGGTGATGCACTGCGTGCGCCACGCAATAGATGAACTCACGCGCGACGGTGGAAGCGGATGATTCAGTGCCAGGGAGTGTGTGGCTGGTTTTGCACGTGACGGTCAACGTGCGCGGCAGACAACTTGCGCTGAGACGTTCAAAACCTTCGCGCAGTTCGCGTGTGGCGTTGAGCGCCGCGAAACGGTCGTTCTCCACCAACGTGCCGCGCTGGCGATGATCGTAATTCAGATCGCCATCCACAGCGGCGTCGAACAGCGATCGGAAATGATCGAGGCAATGGCGATAATGCGCGCCGATGCTGGCGTTGAAGGCCACGGGCAACGTGCGCGTGTAATCCTCATCCGAGAGTTGCGCGAGCAACGCTTCGCCTTGCGATAAAGTCTGGATGACGGAGTGGATGAGTTCATTCGAGTCGGGTGAAATCGAATTCATGGTTTGATTTTAATCAGAAGTTGTGGCCGACGAAAGGTATTTGCCGACGATGGATGAACGCCGTGACAGAAGCACAAACGAACACGATCAACGCCAGCGCGAAGAGCAATCCACCGTCATTCTGCACCACGATGCCGAGCTTGGTGAGGTGACTGCCGATCGCACCGACCATCACGCCCGCCGCGAGCAATGCGCCGATGGCCGGAGTGCGAGGGAACAACAACAGCACGGCGGCGAGCAATTCCGCGATGCCGCTCGCGTAACGTCCCCAAGGCTCGATACCCATCGTGGTGAAGATGTAAATGGATTCTGGAGCGCCGGTGAACTTGAAGTAAAGCGTCTGCAAGAGTATTCCCGCTGCGGCGACGCGACAGATCCAACTTGCGATGCGCCACGGCTTCGACAAGTTTTCATTGATGGCTGGAGTGAACATACAATTGCAATCCGTTTTGAATGATGTGTTGAGCGTTTTCATTTCCCTTTTTTCTCCACGAGTCCAGGCCAGTTGGTATTGGCTTTGGTGAGATTACCGTTTGTGTCTTTGTTGAAATCCTCGCGCACGCCTTTGCTGTATTGCATCAGAAGTTTTCCGTCCACGATCTGGAACGCGTCCACATCAATTTCAATCAACCGATTCTTCGAGACGCCGAACGCGCAGTAACCGCCAAACGCCGGTTCATACTTCGCGGGATCAGCCTTGAACGAGTCGCGATGCTCCTTGGTGGCGAACAGATACGTCGCGCCAGCGTGTCGGGCAACGAACTCCGGTTTTCCTTTGACCGGTTTGTTCTCCGTGAAGAACGCCACGGGATCGTGACCCTGGATAGCCAGGCCGGACTTGTCGAGATTGAGGAGAGATTTAGTTTGAGAGAGGGCGGGCAAAGCCGCCGCAATTAGTAGTGCGAGTGTTAAAAGTTTTTTCATACGCAGGGTTTGTCGGGGAGTACCGGAAGTCCTTACATGAAACTCTCGGGGGACTGAGAAATTATTTTACACGACGATACGTAGTCGGGTCAGCACGCAAAATAAGCAGTTCACCTTGCCGTTCGAATTCGCCCATGATTTCAGGCGGTTCGGCGACGAGTTAGAGC
>JANPGI010000130.1:0-8900 GCA_031423875.1 Verrucomicrobiota bacterium
CAAAGGAATAGCTACACACGGCAATGGTGGGGTCACTTAAGAAAACAAAAGCCCGGCAATCTCACGCCGGGATTATTCTTTTGCTGCGATGCATCGGAACGCCGCAGCGCAGAGACACTTCTCAGTGCTGCCGGATAAATCCGGCGTTCCTGTTGCCCCCGCCACTGTCCAACTGCTAGTCTCGTTTCGTGGCGCGCGACGACTTGTTTTCATCCACCCCGACCTCGGAAAGTTCTGCGGAAACTCCGGGCGTGGAGAAATCTTTACGCCATCAACCGCTCGCCGCGCGGATGCGTCCACGCTCGCTCGACGAATACGCCGGGCAACAACACATCCTCGCGCCCGGGCAATTACTCCGACGCGCCATCGAAGCGGATCGCATTCAGTCGCTGATTTTTTACGGCCCGCCCGGCACCGGCAAAACTTCCCTCGCGCAGATCATCGCGCGGCAGACCAAAAGCAAGTTCGAGCGACTGAGCGGCGTGGAGTCCAACGTCGCCGATATGCGCCGCGTGCTCGCCTCCGCGCAGAATCGGCTGGAGAACACCGGCCAGCCCACGATCCTTTTCATTGACGAGATCCATCGCTTCAACAAATCGCAGCAGGACATTTTGCTGCCCGATGTCGAGAGCGGCGTGATCCGGCTCATCGGCGCGACGACGCACAACCCGTTTTTCTTCGTCAACTCCCCGCTCGTCTCGCGCTCGCAAATCTTTGAACTGCGCCCGCTGACCGAGGAAGATTTGTTCAACCTGCTTCAACGCGCCTTGCGCGACGAAGAACGCGGCGTCGGCTACCTCAAGATTAACGCTGATGAAAACGCCATCCGCCATCTCGCCACCATGGCCGACGGCGATGCACGCAAATGTCTAAACGCACTGGAAATCGCCGCGCTCACCACGAATCCCGGCGCGGACGGCGTCATTCACATTGATCTCGCCGTTGCCGAGCAAAGCATCCAGAAGAAAGCCATCGTCTATGACGGCGATGGCGACGCGCACTACGACACGATCTCCGCCTTCATCAAATCCATGCGCGGCAGCGATCCCGACGCCGCGCTCTACTGGCTCGCCAAGATGATTCACGCCGGCGAAGACCCGCGCTTCATCACGCGCCGCATCGTGATCTGTGCGGCGGAAGATGTCGGCCTCGCCGATCCGATGGCGCTCGTGCTGGCGAACGCCGCGCATCAGGCGGCGGAATTCATCGGTTGGCCGGAAGCGCGCATCCCCATCGCTGAAGCCACGATCTACATCGCCACCGCGAACAAAAGCAACAGCGCTTACAAGGCCATTGATGCCGCGCTGGAAGACGTCCGCTCCGGTCGCACGCTTGCCGTGCCCGAACACTTGCGCGACGGCAGTTACTCCGGCGCAAAACGCCTCAGCCACGGCGTCGGCTACCAATACGCCCACATCGGCAAAGACCATTTCGTAGCGCAGGATTATCTTGGCGCGGCCAAACGCTACTACGAACCCACCGAGCAAGGCGTGGAAAAGAAAATCAAGGAGCGGCTGGAGAATTGGCGGAAACAAAGCAAAAGTGGGAGCGAACCGAAATGACCCAACACAAACCGAACGGATTCGGCGTATGAAGAAAATCTTCCAACACTTATTAATCCTACTCGCAGGTTTATTGGTCTGCGCAGGATGTGGGTCGAAACATTTCTCTCATGAGATAGCTGTGGTCTTAGAGCCGGGCACAGATGAGAAACCCGTGGCAGGATTCAAAATTGGTATCGGTGGCGGATTTCACCGAGAAAGCACCAGCGATATCAAATTGCACTCTGCTGACAGCAACGGAATCGTTTACCTCGATCACAGAGTGCTTGAGACGCTATGGGCATGGCAAAAGCGTCCTCCTTACAACTCATTTGCACTTTATATTCCGGACGTATCTACCAACGGCTATTTCCACTTTCGTTTCGACGAAACCAGCATTGTGCCGACACGTGGCCTTAAGCGAGGTAAAATCAAAATCCAACCCAGATTCTTTGAATTCGATAGGCCGGATGGGGCGGGGCGGCTGGTTCCGACTATCAGTACAGAAGTCATGCCTTCCACGAACGGAGGTTATCACATAAAATTGCATCTCCCGATACAAGTGCTCCGTGACGGCACGGCCGCCAAAATTGTTCCTTACGGGGAATAACCGAGCATGACGCATTGGCGGAATACGGATTTGTTCGGGCTATTCGTCTGGGGCTGCGCTGGCTGACCCCGGGCTATCGCATTTCAGGCTTTCAGCCCGGACCGAGCGGCAGGAGCCTGGTTTGATTGTAGGGCACGACGTCAGGAGTGCTTTCCCGGAACGACTCGTCACCTAGTCGCCTACAAATTCGCGTCAGACCGAGCGGGAGTTTGACAATAGATGCCATTAGATGGAACATCCGGCATGGCTTACACCGAAACAAGTCACTACGACTCGATCATCCGGAGGCAGATCAATTCTGGCCGGGCTTCCAACAAGACAGAGGTCATCCATCAAGCCCTCACGCTGCTCGACGCGGTAACACGCGGCAAAGGCCCGGATGGAGCGACATTCACCAATGCCGCCGAACTTGAGGAATTATTGCTGGCTGGCATCGCAACCGGTCCCGCCACTCTCATGACCCCCGAACGCAAGGCCAGAATCTATGGCCGGGTAAAACGATGAACTGGATTGCCCGTCCGCAGGTGGATGAAGATCTGATCGCGGGTCGTGATTTCATTTTGCCTGACAACGACCGCGCAGCGCGGGCATTTCTGGATGCAGCCTTCACTCTGTTCGACCGGCTCGCGCAATTCCCGGAGATGGGCGCACAAGCAAGGTTGAAGAATCGCAAACTCAAGCAACTCCGGTTTTTCGTGATGTCGCCGCCCTTCAACCGCTGGCTGGTCTTTTATGCGCCTCGTCCTGGCGGCGTAGAAATCGTCCGCGTGATTTACGGCACGATGAACTGGAAACAATCCCCAGAGCTGTTTGACTGAGGGTTCAGCTCACCCGCCGGAATCTTGACTTGGTTGGAACGCGTCGGTACCGTCCGCACATGAGTCGCCGGTTCACTTATCTCATTGTCCTCATCGCAGTCGTGACGCTGTTTCCGCTGCGTTCGCCCGCGCCATTCGTTTTTACGCCAGGCAACGGTTGGACTTACGAGCCGCTCGGCGGCAGCGGCAAATGGCGACGCGAACGCGCCAAGGAACAACTCGAAGTCGCGCAGCAGGCTTTCGACAACAAGGATTATTCCCTCGCGTCCACTGCATCCAAATATCTCCTGCGCACCTGGCCGCTCTCGGATTACGCCGCTGAAGCCCAATACCTCGTAGCCCGCTGTCTCGAAGCTGACGGCAACGACGAGAAGGCGTTCGCTGAATATCAGAAAATGTTCGAGACGTATCCGAAGAGCGACAAACTCAAGGATGTCTTCAAACGTCAGTATGAGATCGCCCTGCGCTATCTCAACGGTCAGCGTTTCAAGATTTGGGGCGTGATCCCGTTCATGGCGAACATGGATAAGACCGCTGGTCTGTTCGAGAAGATCGTCGAAACTGGGCCTTACAGCGATGTAGCTCCGCACGCCCAATTGCGGGCCGGTGCCGCGCGCGAGAAACAGAAGAATTATCCCGAA
Source organism: Verrucomicrobiota bacterium (assembly GCA_031423875.1). GTDB lineage: Bacteria > Verrucomicrobiota > Verrucomicrobiia > Limisphaerales > JADLHS01 > JADLHS01. The sequence goes on from JANPGI010000130.1 coordinate 3,611, forward strand.
GCCGTCGCCGCTTACGAACGCGCGGCAGATCGTTATCACGATCAACCGATCATCGCCGCCGATGCGCTTTATCGCGCGGGCATTTCCCAACACAAACAGGCGCAGACAGCGGAATACGATCAAGGCACGGCAGGCCAGGCCATCGCGACGTTCACGGATCTGATCACGCTGTTCCCCGAAGACAAGCGCGTGCCCGAAGCCAAGCGCATCATCGCATCGCTCAAAAACGAACAAGCACGCGGTAATTTCAAGATCGCGGAATTTTACACTAGTCGCAAACAGTGGAACGGCGCGCTCATCTATTACAACGAAGTTCTGTTGAGCGGCCTCAATTCCCCGCTGGCTTCGGTGGCGCGCGAGCGCATTGATCAGATCAAGCAGCAGCAACTCCGAGCGGCAGCGAAATAACATGCGGCTGGCTCGCAACATTCTGGCGGGAGCTCTTCTGGTGGCGTTGTGCGGTTGCGCGGGTTATCGCCTCGGCCCAAGCAACGGACTTAACGCGGGTGATAAGACCATCCAGATCGTCCCCGTCACCAATCGCACTCTCGAACCGCGCCTCGGCGATGCGGCCACATCTGCGTTGCGAAAGGAAATCCAGCGTGATGGAACATTCCGCCTTGTGACAAGCGGAACGGCGGACATCGTCGTGACCTGCGAACTGTTCCGTTATGACCGCAACGAAGTCAGCTTCGTCCCCGGCGACATCGTGACTGCGCGGGATTATCGCGTCTCACTCATCGCCCACGTCAACGCAAAGGAAACATTCACTGGCAAAATAATCCTCACGCGCGATTTCACCGGTAATGCTTTGATGCGGCTCGGCACTGACTTGCCAAGCGTGGAACGCCAAACATCGCCCTTGCTGGCTGCGGACTTAGCGCGACAAATCACGGCGGCGCTGGCTGACGGAGCGTGGTGACACTTGCACTGGAGCATTTTGTGGCGGCGGACTCAGGATAAGATTGAGCCGTTTGCGATTCGATTCTCGATCTTCCTGCTATCCAATTTAAACATCGGATATATTTCGCCTCTTTGTGCCTCCGCGTCTCTGTGGCTAATTCAGGCTCGCTTCTGCGGTTCGTTTCTGATTTCATCTGCATCGCCCGGATTGTCTGGGCATCACTGTCTACAAAAAATTATGGATTCGTTACCTACTGTCATGCTCAAACCCGGCGATGCGGATCGCGTTGTTGCCGGTCACCCTTGGATATACCACGGCTCGATTCTCCGTATGTCCGCACAAGCGGGCGATGGCGAACTCGTGCAGGTGAAGGATCATCGCCAGCGTTTGCTCGGCGTCGGCTTCTACAATTCCAAATCCAAGATCAACGTCCGCGTGCTGTCGCCAGATCGCATCGAGGTGGATCAAAACTTTTTCGACGAACGCATCGCCGCTGCGCTTGCGGTTCGCAAACGGCATCTGCCCAACGCCTCGTCGTTCCGCGTGGTGAATGCGGAGAGTGATTTTCTCACCGGCCTCATCGTGGACAAATACGAGGACGTGATTGTGATCCAGATTTCTGCGCTCGGCATGGAGAAGCGCAAGCCGATGATCGTGGCCGCGCTGCAAAAGATTTTTTCGCCCCGCGCCATCATGGAGCGCAGCGATGTGGCGTCGCGCAAGTTCGAGGGGTTGGAGGAGGCGAATGGTTTGATCGCGGGCGAACTCAGCGGCCCGGTGACTGTGAATTTGAACGGCATCAAGTTCGAGACGGACATCCTCGGCGGACACAAGACGGGCATGTATCTCGATCAACAGACGAGCTATCAGGCCGTGGCGCAGTTCGCGAAGGGTGCGAACGTGCTGGATTGTTTCAGCTTCCTCGGCGGGTTCGGTCTTCATGCCGCGCGCGCAGGCGCGAAGCAGGTGCTGATGTTGGATCAAAGCGCGGATGCGGTGGCTGCGTCACTTCGCAATGCCGAAGCGAACGGGTTGAAGGGAAATGTTTCCGCCGAAGCCATCAACGTCTTCGATTGGCTCAAGGCGAACACTGCGGTGAAGCCGCACGAGCGCGTCATCCCGCGTTTCGATCTGATCGTGCTCGATCCACCGTCGTTCACGCGCAATCGCGCGTCAGTGGGCGATGCGTTGCGCGGCTACAAGGAAATCCACATCCGCGCGTTGAAATTGCTCAAGCCGGGCGGCGCGTTGGCGACGTTCTGTTGTTCGCATCATGTGGACGGCGCGACATTCCAAGACGTGATCCTCTCCGCTGCCTACGATACGCGTCGCATCCTGCGTCGCGTGGCGACTTACTCGCAATCGCCCGATCACCCGGTCATCCCGATGATTCCTGAGACGGAATATCTGAAGGGGTATGCATTTGAGTTGGTGAGGTGAGCTTTCACGAGTTGCGCGGATTTGTTGTTTGAAGTAATTGTTTAGCCATGACGGTCACGTTGACATCAGAGCAGGACAAGTTCATCGCTGAACAAGTCGGCAGCGGGCATTTCAAATCTGCCGCTGACGTCATCGCTCAAAGCCTCGGCATGATGCGAGCGCAGGAGGAGTTCATCCGTTCAAATGTTTCCGAGTTGCGTGACAAGATTGCCAGTGGCATGAAGCAAATCCGTCAGGGTGAAACCGTGGATGGTAAAGCCGCCATTCAAACTTTGCGGGAGAAATTGCACCAACGTCTTGAAGTTTTGCGCTGAAGAGTGTTTGACGTCCTCCCTCACCCCGGCCCTCTCCCCAAGGAGAGGGAGTTGCCATCGCCCGGCCTCTGATTGCTCAACGACTTCCTGCCAATACCAGCGCACGACATTCCAAGAAACCGGCGAATGATTCACCCTCTCCTCGGGGGAGAGGGCCGGGGTGAGGGCGAGCGTTGGGCTATTGGTCTGTCGCGTCATTGCTGCCGATTCCTGGCCCGGTCATCATGGCGATGATCGGCAGGAACATCGCGATGACGATGCTGCCCACGACAACGGCAAGGAACACGATCATGATCGGTTCGAGCAGGGAAGTCATCGCAGTCACGGCGTTATCCACTTCTTCGTCACAACCATCCGCGACCTTCAACAACATGTCGGGCAGCGCGCCGGTCTGTTCGCCGATGTCCACCATGCCGATGATCATCGGCGGGAAAACATTTGAAGCGCGCAGTGGTGTGGTCATCTTCTCGCCTTCCTTCACACCGTCGTGGATGGACGTGATGACGTTGCTCACGACGACATTGCCTGCGGTTTCGCGCACGATGTTCAATGCTTGCAACACGGGCACGCCGCTGCCGAGCAATGTTCCCAGCGTCCGCGAGAAGCGCGAGATGGCTGACTTGCGGATTACCGGGCCGAGCAGCGGCATCTTCAGCTTGAATTGATCGAAGGCAAATCGCCCCAGCTTGGTTCGCAGGCCGAGGAAGAATCCGCAGATGATTGCTGTCATAACGATAGCGACGACCGGAGCGTGATGTCGGATGACGTCGCTGATGTTGAGGATGAACGTGGTGAACGCGGGCAACGCTTGCCCGTTCGTCATACCAGCGAAGACTTCTTTGAACTTCGGGATCACGAACAACATCATCAACGCCATCACGCCAGACGCGACGAACATCACGGCCACCGGATAGAACATGGCGGACTGAACCTTGCCTTTGATCTTCTGCGCTTTCTCCATGAACTCAGCAAGACGCCGCAATGAAATTTCCAATGCGCCGCCTGCTTCGCCCGCGCGAACCATGTTGACGAAAAGTTTGTTGAACACTTTGGGATGCGCGGCGAGCGCATCTGAGAACAGGCTACCACCTTCAATCGTCGTTGCGACTTCGCCAAGGATGCGCTTGAGCGTGGTGTTGGATTCCTGTTGTTGAAGGATATTGAGTCCGCGAATCAGTGGGAGTCCCGCGTCCACGAGCGTCGCCATCTGTCGCGTCAACGCGGCGACTGCGGCGGGCTTCACGCGTTGCTCGAACAGGGTGATCTGAAATTTTTTGCCGTGCACGGCGGACTTGTTTTTAGCGATGGCGCGAGCGATCCGGTTCTGACGGCGTTCAGCGACGCGTGTCGGGAACAGCCCCATTTCCTTGATGCGTCGCACGGCTTCGTTCTGGCTGGCGACTTCGATGATGCCGGTGGAACTGAGTCCGGCGGCGTTCACGGCTTCGTAAGAGTATGCATTCATGGCTTTGTTAGAATTGACCGGCCTGAGGAGAAATCGTCACGTGAATCCTTGACGGCGCAGTTCGCCGAGGCTGATACTCGACCCAAGCCAAATCTCAGACAAAAGTAAACCCATAAAATCACGCCGCTCGGCTGACGCAGCGTTCAACGCAAAACCCTTATGCACAAATCCACAAAACTATACAGCGCGCTGTTGATCATTGCGCTTGGCATTACGACCACAACTGCGCTTCATGCCGGAGGACTATCAAACTTCACTTGGCACTCGGGCGTGGCATCGCTCGCCAGCACTTCGATATCCCCGCTGTCCGCTCCAAATAACGACGACGCCATCGGCGCATCCCCGAACACCGTCTTCGTGACTCAAAAAGATTATTTCGGCATCGGTCCTGTTGACATCGTTTTCAATGTCACCAATTCCGGCGGCGTGTCGGAATATCTCTTCACGGAGGGTGTCTACAATAACACTGGCTTGAACTGGCCTGCCTATCACATCGAGTTAGGTTTCGGCTTTGACGCAGGCTTCGTGAAATCAACCTCTGGCGACGGTCTCGATTTCGATTCACCCAGTTTCAATTCTCCGTTCAATTTCAATCCCGGAGGCAGTTTCTTTTCATCCGTGAGCGTGACCGAAGATGACGTTTATGCGACGGGCGGCGTGATGGCCAATCTGACATTCGCAGGCTATTTTCGTTTCACCGTGGACGTTCCAGATGGCATCACCTCATTCACAGTTCGGCAATCACCCGTCGTTCCCGAGCCGGGTAGCTTTGCGATTCTATCCTGCGGTGTCGTAGGCCTTGCATTATTGCGACGAAGGAAATGACGGCGGGCTTTGCACTCGACGACATAGGCGGGGTTGTTAAACTGATTTTGCCATGTCAACTCACGCGTCCCCAGTAACACAAAAGATCAATCTCCGCCGCCCGGACATCATGGAAGCCGTGCAGGCGAAGGTGCTTTCGCACTATCGCAGCGAGATCGTGGAGAACATCCGCACCAACGGCGGCGTGCTTTCCTCTGGAGAATTGACCGTGAAGCTCGCGAAGGAGTTTGGATTTTGTTACGGAGTCGAACGCGCCATTGATCTCGCCTATGCCGCAAAAAAATACTTTTCAGATGTCTCGCCCCAAACGCCGATCTATCTGCTCGGCGAAATCATCCACAA
>JANPGI010000131.1:0-9716 GCA_031423875.1 Verrucomicrobiota bacterium
CAGAGAAGCTCCAAGCTCCAACCTTCAAACAGACGGAGCGACGCGGGTTTGGTGATTGGATTTTCTCTGGTGCTTGGTGCTTGGTGCTTGGTGCTTTCCTATCTTTGCTGCTGCCCCCTCGTTCGCCAGCCGACGAAATCACCACATCATGGCGTCCCTCAGCGGGGCCGCTGATGACTCGCTGGGCAACGGAAGTGAATCCCACCAACGTGCATCCCGAATATCCGCGCCCCCAGTTGGTGCGCGCGGACTGGCTGAATCTGAACGGCCTGTGGAATTACGCCATCACTCCAGCCGGGGCCAGCACGGCGACAAATTTCGACGGACAAATCCTCGTCCCGTTCCCCATCGAATCTGCCTTGTCCGGCGTGATGCGGCGGCTCGCTGAGAACAGCACGCTCTGGTACCAGCGGCGTTTCCGCGTGCCGCCGGAGTGGGCGGGCAAACGTGTGCGCCTGCATTTCGGCGCGGTGGACTGGCGGACGCGCGTCTTCATCAACGGTCAAGAGATCGGCCAACATCGCGGCGGCTATGATGGGTTCAGCTTCGACATCACCAGCAGTTTGAAGCGATTGCGCGACGAAGAGATTCGCGTGGCAGTATCTGATCCCACGGAAGGCGACCAACCGCGTGGCAAACAATCCCTCAAGCCGGAGGGGATTTTTTACACCCCCACGTCCGGCATCTGGCAGACCGTCTGGCTTGAGCCTGTGGAGAGCGGTTGCATTGATGGTTTGAAACTCACGCCGAATGTGGACGCCCATGCGTTGAGCGTGCGCGTAGCGGCTGCGAGCAGTTCTGAATCTATCCGCGTGGAAGTGCAGGCGTTCGCGGAGGGCAAGGAAGTGGGACGCGTCGTTGGCTCTGCCAACAAGGAATTGATCGTGCCGATCAGCAAGATGCATTTGTGGTCGCCAGATGATCCGTTCCTTTACGACTTAAAGGTCACGTTGAAAGAGGGCGAGCGCGTCGTGGATTCGGTCACAAGTTATTTCGGGATGCGAAAAGTTGCGTTGAAAAAAGATGACGCAGGTGTCACACGCATCGCGCTCAACGACCAGTTCGTGTTTCAGATGGGGACGTTGGATCAGGGCTATTGGCCGGATGGGATTTACACCGCGCCGACGGACGAGGCGTTGCGTTTCGACATCGAATTCGCCAAGCAGGCTGGATTCAATCTTGCGCGCAAGCATGTGAAGGTTGAGCCGGAGCGCTGGTATTATTGGTGCGACAAACTCGGCCTGCTCGTCTGGCAGGACATGCCGAGCGGCAACAACACCACGCCGGACAGCCGTACGCAGTTTGAAGTCGAGTTGAAGCGGATGATTGAAGGGCGATTCAATCATCCCTCGATCATCGTCTGGGTGCTCTTCAACGAAGGTTGGGGACAGTACGACACCGAGCGCTTGACGCCGTGGCTCAAGTCGCTCGATCCGTCGCGGCTCGTGGACAATGCCAGCGGATGGACGGATAAACGCGTCGGCGATCTGATTGATGTGCATAGTTATCCCGGCCCGGAATGTCCATCGCCCGAAACCGAGCGCGCGGCGGTGTTGGGCGAATTTGGCGGACTGGGGTTGGGGTTGACGAATCACACTTGGTCGGAACAATTCTGGGGTTATCAACCCATGCCCGACGCGGGCGTTCTCGCTGAACGCTACGGCAAGCTGCTGGATCGCGTTCACATCTTGAACCATTCGTTCGGACTTAGCGCCGCGATTTACACCCAGACCACAGACGTGGAGACGGAGTGCAACGGCTTGCTCACGTATGACCGCGCCGTGACCAAGCTCAATCTGGCAGTTCTTCAAACCGCAAACCGTAGCGACATTCACAAACAGCCCCTGCGCGTGATCGTGCCCAATGCGATCTACGGAAGAGTGAACTGGAAATACACGACGAACGATCCGGGTGATCAATGGGTGCGCGCTGATTTCAATGATGTCGCATGGCAGCAGGGATACGGAGGATTCGGCACAACCCAAACTCCCAACGCCATGGTCGGCACGCCTTGGAACACACCCGACATCTGGCTGCGGCGGGAATTCACTTTGGGAGCGGAAGACTTACAGGACGCTCAACTCCAATTACATCACGACGAGGATGCGGAGGTTTATCTGAACGGAGTGCTGGCGGCGCAGGTGAATAGTTTTAGCGAAACCTATTTTGTGACGAACATGAGTCCTGCCGCCATCGCAACGCTCAAGCCGGGCGTGAACCGCATGGCAGTGCATTGTCGGCAGACCAGTGGCGGGCAGTTCATTGATGCCGGTATCGTGATGCCGAGAACGACGAACACAAACGCCCCGGCGAAGTGATCTGTTTCTGTAACCACTCCATGCCACATGACGTTTCCCCGGCGTGTGTTACTCTAAATCACCTCCGCGATAAACCGAGGTTGCAAACAAAACACCACATGCCACGCCAACTCAGTTGTAACGCCCGATTCGTTGCCATCGCAACTTTGGTTTTGCTCGCTCATCTATCCACCCTCTGCGCCAGTGCCGCGCTCCAAGCACCACCGCTGCGCGGCAACATCGGCGCGCACGATCCCGGCAGCATCATCAAGTGCAAGGACAAGTATTACATCTTCGTCACCGGCGTCGGCATCGAGTCCAAATCTTCCAAGGACAAAATCGTTTGGACACGGGGACCAAGCGTGTTCGCCACTCCACCCAACTGGACCACCAACGCCGTGCCGGGTTTCACGGACGTGTTCTGGGCGCCGGACGTCATCTATCTCAACGGTCGCTATTGCCTGTATTATTCCATCTCCACTTTCGGCGGGCAGGTGTCCGCCATCGGACTCGTCACCAACCCGACGCTCGATCCCAGCGATCCGACTTATCTGTGGACGGATCAAGGGCAGGTCATCGCCTCTCAAAACGATTTCAATTACAACACGATTGATCCCGCCGTCACGTTGGATGCGAGTGGAAATCCGTGGCTGGTGTTCGGTTCGTATTGGCAAGGCATCTACATCACGCAGCTCGATCCGGTGACCGGTATGCGCATCACGCCGAATTCCACGCTCACGCGACTGGCTTACAACGGTTCGATTGAAGCCTCATCCATCTTCCGGCACGGCGGTTATTATTACCTGATGGTGAACTGGGATTCCTGCTGCGCCGGTGTGAACAGCGGTTACAACATCCGCATGGGCCGCAGCACGAGCATCACCGGACCGTACCTCGACAAGAACGGCGTGGACATGGTGGCGAACGGCGGCACGCTCTTTCTGCAAGGCACGGGCAAGTTCACCGGGCCGGGACATTTCGCGATCCTCAATGAAGGCGGCCAACAATGGTTCAGTTATCACTACTACGATGCCGGGGCTTATGCTCCGTGGTATGGCGCGTACGGCGTGGCGGACTTTGATCTCGAACCACTTTCCTGGACTGCGGACAACTGGCCTTACTTCACCAACGACTGGTCTGCGGTCTATAACTTCCAATCCGATGCGCGCGACGAGAACGGCCAGTATTACGGCCTGCTGCAAAACGGCGCATCCATCCAAACTGATGGGACTCGTGGTCGCGTGCTGAATCTCAACGGCACGAATCAATACGCACAACTCCCGCCGGGCGTGGCTTACGCGCGGACGTTTTCTGCTGTCGTGAAGTGGAATGGTGGTGCCGCGTGGCAACGCATCTTTGATTTCGGCGTGGACACGACGGACTACGTGATGCTCACCCCGCTGACCGGCGACACGGCCAAGATGCGTTGCGACATCCGCATCAACAACGTCACACAAACCATCACCGCGCCCGCCGCGCTGCCCACGAATGTTTGGACGCACGTCGCGCTCACGCTCGATGGTCAGAAGGGGATCATCTATTCCAACGGCGTTCCTGTGGTGACGAACAACATCACGTTCTCACCGCTGCAAACATTGGCGCAGACGAATTATCTCGGTCGCAGCATGTTCGCTGCTGATCCCTACTTCAACGGCCAGATCGCAAACTTCCGCGTGTACGGCCGCGCACTCTCGGCGGCGGAGATCGCCGCACCGCAACCCGTCATCGCGTCGCCAGCAGACGGCTCGACGTATCTGCCCGGCACAACACTTTCGTTCAACGGCAGCGCAACCGACCTCACCGATCTTGCCTTGAGCGCGTCGGCTTTGAGTTGGCGCATCGAGTTCGCTCAGGATGGAATCACAAACATCGTCTTCGGTCCTGTCGCAGGAACAACGAGCGGCTCATACAACATCCCCACCAACGCCAACGGCGGGACGTATCAAGTTATCCTGATCGCCACTGACAGCGCTGGGCGTAAGGGCACAAATGTCGCAACGCTCTCTCCAGCCAACCCGCCGAGCGGTTGGTCGTCCTATTATCCGTTCACCGCGAACGCGCGCGATGCCAACGGACATTTCAACGGCACGCTCAATGGCGGCGCATCCATCGTGAACGACGTGACGCGCGGAAATGTTTTGAACCTGAGTGGCAGCAGCCAGTTCGTGAGTCTGCCCGCTGGCGTCTCAAAAATGCAGACGTTCATGGCGTGGGTGAAGTGGAACGGCGGCGGCGCGTGGCAGCGCATCTTTGATTTCGGCAACGACACGACTCGCTACGCCGTACTCACGCCTTCTGACGCGAATGGCAAGCTGCGTTCTAACATCAGCCTCAACAGCAACGTCGCCGGAGCAGAACAAATCACGGACGCGCCCTCGCCATTGCCAACGAATGTCTGGACACACATCGCCGTGACAATGGATGGCAGCCGCGTGGTTCTTTACACAAACGGAATTCCCGTGGCGACGAACGCCAACGTGGAACTCGTCCCAGCGAATCTGAACGCGACGAACAATTACCTCGGCAAAAGCCAGTGGCCCGATCCTTACTTCAGCGGGCGTTTGAGTTCCGTGCGGATTTTTTCCAGCGCGTTGAGCGCTTCCGAGATCGTCGCTCCGCAAAACACCATCGCCCAACCCGCGCACGGCTCGGTCTATCGTCCCGGCGACACGATCAACTTCTCCGGCGGCGCGAATGATTTTGCCGACGCGAGCATCTCGGCCACCGGCCTGACGTGGTCGGTGCAATGGCGTTTCACCACGACCAACACCATCATCGCCGCGCTGTCCGGCGTCACAAACGGTTCGTTCAACATCCCCGCTTCCGGTTCGTCCTCCACGAACGGTTCGTATCGCATCACGCTCGTCGCCACGGATTCCTCAGCGCGCAAGAGTACGAACTACACGGACATCTTTCCCGCCGTGCCCGCCAGCGCGGACTGGGCTTCGTATTATTCCTTCAACTCAAATGCCAGTGACGCGAGCAATAATTTCAACGGCACGCTCGTAGGCGGAGCAGCGATTCAGGTGGACGCCACGCGCGGTCTGGTGCTGAACCTGCCCGGCGGCGCAGGCCAGTATGTGAATTACCCCGCCGGACTCGGCGCGGCGCGCTCGTTTGGCGGCTGGGTGAAATGGCGCGGCGGCGCACCGTGGCAACGCATCTTTGATTTCGGACAGGACACGCAGCGATTCTTTTTCCTCTGCCCCTCCACAGGCGGCGGTCTGTTGCAATTCGGTATCACCGCACAATCCTCGAACTACACGCAGGTGATCGAAGCCGCCGGACTCCCGCTGAATGTCTGGACGCACCTCGCCGTCGTGCTGGATGGACGGCAGGGAATCCTCTACACGAACGGTCAGGTCGCCGCGATCAACAACAGCATCAACTTGCTGCCCTCCGACCTCGGGGCGACAAAAGCCTACTTCGGCAGAAGCCAGTTCCCGGCGGACGCCTACTTCAACGGCCAGCTTGATTCCGTGAAGATCAACTCGCGCGCGCTGACTCCCGTAGAAATCTATGCGCCGAGTCTGTCCATCACTCAACCGGCTCTGGGCTCGCTTTACGCGGGCGGCAACAACATCGCGTATGCTGGCGTGGCGCGGGATTATTCCGATGCACTGTTGCCGACCAACTCCTATTCGTGGACGGCAACTTTCTCGCACGACAGCATCGTTGATCCCTTCTTCGGCCCACTGAACAATGTCACGAACGGCACGATGACAATCCCGACCAACGGCGCGGCGACGACAAATGTTTTCTACCGATTGAATCTCACAGTGACGGACACCAATGGAAACCAGCAATCAACTTTCGTGGATGTGTTGCCGCGCCTCAGCACTTTGAATCTTGAGACCGTGCCAGCGGGATTGCAGGTGAGTCTTGATGGCCAAAGCATGACCACGCCGACATCTGCTGTCCGCGTGGTCGGGATGACGCGGACTCTCAGCGCGCCATCACCGCAGAATGTTTCCGGGAGCAATTACAACTTCGTGGTGTGGTCGCACGGCGGCGCGCAGACACACAATGTGAGCGTGCCGACGAACGCCACGACTTACACGGCCAGCTTCGTGTTGCCGTCAGTCGCGTTGAGCAACGGCCCCGGCACGATCACGTTGCAATGGCCGACGTGGGCTGCCCCGTTCTCGGTTTGGAGCGCCACCAACCTCGCCCCGCCGATACCGTGGACACAGATCACCAGCACGCCAGCCACGAACGCCGGAAACTTTTCGCTGAATCTGTCTGCCACAAACGAAAGCCGCTTCTTCCGATTGCAGTTCCCTTGAATCGGTTCGCGTCATGGAATGCGGCGGGAAGCGAAGCGCCACGCCGCTTTCGCAAGCACGGGGCGCGTTGGAATATGAAAGCGCCTCGCACATCCGCAAGCGGTGTCGCGTCCGACTTGCCACCGCAGTGCATGACATCTTGCGCGCAGCTTCGCGTGGCCGATTTATGCCACAAGTCACAGGGCGATTCTTGTCCCGCTTTCCGCCGCGAAGTTTTATTCTACGCCTCAACTTTGCTACCCGAATGATCATGAAATTATTTCGCATCCTCGCCCTCGCGACCTCGCTTGCTTCCTGCACCGCGTTCAGCGCAGATAAAATCTCCCTCGTGGAACGCCCGGAGATTTCTTCGACCAATAAATTTTATCTAGGCAACCGCGCGCCGCTGTTGCCGAGCCGCTTCATCGCGTTACCCATCGGTGCTGTTCAGCCGCGTGGCTGGTTGCGCGAGTTTCTCAACCGCCAGCGCGATGGTCTCTGTGGCAATCTCGGCGAGATCAGCGCGTGGTTGCAGAAGGAAGACAACGCGTGGTTGAGCAAGGATGGCAAAGGCAAATATGGCTGGGAGGAACTTCCCTACTGGCTCAAGGGTTACATCCCGCTCGGTTATATTCTGAACGATCCAAAGATGATCGCTGAAAGCAAAACGTGGATCGAAGGCGCACTCAACAGCCAGCGCCCCGATGGCGATTTCGGCCCCGACCAGAAGTTCGACGACGACGGCTCGCGTGATTACTGGGCGAACATGCTCATGTTGTTTTGCCTCCAGACGTATTACGAGCGCACACCCGATCCGCGCGTGCTGGCCGTGATGACGAAGTATTTCAAATATCAACTGACCGTGCCGGACGAAAAGTTTCTGACGCACTACTGGCAGAAAATGCGCGGTGGCGACAATCTTTACAGCGTCTATTGGCTCTACAACCACACTGGCGACGCCGAACTGCTGAAGCTCGCGGATAAAATCCATCGCTGCACCGCGAACTGGAGATTGAAGAACGATCTGCCCGACTGGCACAACGTGAACATCGCCGAATGTTTCCGCGAACCCGCCACGCACTATCTGCAAACTCATGATCCAGCAGATCTTCAGGCGACCTACGCTGCCTTCAACGAGGTGCGCAAACATTACGGCCAAGTGCCCGGAGGGATGTTCGGCAGCGATGAAAATTGCCGCCCCGGTTATGCCGATCCGCATCAGGCTGTCGAAACCTGCGGCATGGTAGAGCAGATGTTGTCGGACGAATTGCTCATGCAGATCACCGGCGATCCCTTCTGGGCGGATCAATGTGAGGACGTGGCGTTCAACTCCTATCCCGCCGCTGTGCTGCCGGATTTTCGCGCGCTGCGTTATCTCACCGCGCCGAACATGGTCGTGAGCGATTCCAAGAATCACTCACCCGGTCTGCAGAACAACGGGCCATTCCTGATGATGAATCCGTTCAGCTCGCGTTGCTGCCAGCATAATCATTCGATGGGCTGGCCGTATTTCACCAAGCACCTCTGGCTCGCCACGCCGGACAACGGGCTGTGCGCCGCGATCTATTCCGCGAGCGAAGTGACCGCAAAAGTCGGTGACGGCGCGAAGGTTCGCATCACCGAAGAAACAAAATATCCATTCGAGGAGAAGATCACGTTCACGGTGTTCACGAGGCGCTCGGTAAAATTTCCGCTCTACCTTCGCATCCCGGCATGGAGCAAAGTCGCCCGTGTTTGGATCAACGGCACAAAAGTCGCCGCCACGACAGATGCCGGAAAATTTTTACGCATCGAACGTGAGTGGAAAAATAATGACGTAGTAACGCTGGATTTGCCGATGGAAATCGCCACGCGAACCTGGGCGGCAAATCACAACAGCGTCAGTGTTGATTACGGCCCGCTGACGTTCTCCCTCAAGATCGGCGAACGCTACGACCGCCATGACAGCGCACGCACCGCCATCGGCGATTCGTCCTGGCAGAAAACGGCTGATCCCTCGAAGTGGCCATCGTTTGAGATCCATCCCACGACGCCGTGGAACTTCGGCCTGGCTTTGGAAAACACGAAGCTTGAGGACAATTTCACGGTGAAAAAACTCGCGTGGCCCAAGGATAATTTTCCGTTCACGCCGGAGAGTTCACCGATCCAGATCATCGCGAAGGCGCGACAGATCCCCGAATGGACGATGGACAGACATGGCTTGTGCGCGGTGTTGCAGGACAGCCCGGCGGCGAGCGATCAACCGTTGCAAGAGGTGACATTGATCCCGATGGGCGCAGCGCGATTGAGGATTTCAGCCTTCCCCACCGTCAGCACTTCGCCAACCGCGCATCGCTGGCAGGTTTCTCCGCAAGGCGGCAAACCAGCTTATCCGACGAGCGCGTCGCATGTCTCCTCAGGCGACACAATGGATGCATTGAGCGACGGCATCGTGCCGCGCCAGTCAAACGACGAGGACACCCCGCGATTCACTTGGTGGGATCATCGCGGCACGAGCGAGTGGGTGCAGTATGACTTTGCGACCTCGAAGAAAGTTTCCAGCGTGGAGGTTTATTGGTTCGACGACACAGGCAAAGGCCAGTGTCGCGTGCCGGAGTCGTGGCGGCTGCTTTACAAATCGGGAGATCTGTGGACGCCGGTTGTCGCCGCAGCGGCTAAGTTCACAGTGAACAAGGATGGTTGGAACAGCGTAGAATTTCCCGCCGTGGAGACGACGGCCTTGCGGATCGAAGTTCAACTGCGGCGTGAATTTTCCGGCGGCATTCTGGAGTGGAAAGTGAGGTAGAAGCTCACTCTAGGGAGACGTTGAATAGAGCGATATTTTCAAGGATTGCTGACGGGTTATGATCCTCAAGCGGCGTGGAACATTTCGTCTGGCGGCTTGGGGGTGGCGAGGTGGTTCTGGTTTGGTGGCGGGGTTGAGCCGCCTTTTTCACTTCTTCAACCGGTTCGATTCATGTTTTTTCACGGCGTGGCCGCTCGCGCACCAATCATCACATTGACCAGTCCGAAGAGCTTGTAGAGTTGATGCCCGTTCTTGGCCAGTCCCTGATAGCGCACTTTTCGTTGGCGGCGGTGACCACGACGGTGTGCGCCTTCATCCCGAAATACCATTGGTTGGGGTGTGATTAAAGACGGGTGAGGGTAAGGAACG
>JANPGI010000132.1:0-15328 GCA_031423875.1 Verrucomicrobiota bacterium
CCAACAGCGCGAACCTCACCGTCATCGTCGCGCCAGTCATCGCGGTGCAACCCGTCAGCCTCGTCGTGACCAACACGCAGGCAGCTTCGTTCAGCGTGGTTTCCACCAATGGTGTTCCGACTCCGACGTATCAATGGAAGAAGAACGGCAACAACATCGCCAACGCCACCAACGCCACATTGAACTTCCCCAGCGCGACTCCAGCGGATACCGCCAGCTACACCGTTCTCATCGCCAACGCGGCAGGTTCAGTTCTCAGCAGCCCGGCGACGTTGATCGTCAATTCCACCATGACCGCGAACTCCCTCACACCGAGCAACACCGCCACCGGAGTTTTCTACGACACGTCGTTGAGCATCACGTTCAGCGTCGCGCCCACGCTTCGCACCGCTGGCACGATTCGGATTTACAATGCCAATAACACCGTGACGCCGGTGGACACGATTGACCTAAGCCTCGGCAACGGACAGCAACGCGTATTCCCGAGCGACACGCAATCCATCACCTACAACTTCGTCCAGATCAGTGGCAACACGGCGAAGATTTTCCCGCGCTTCAACGTGATGACCAGCAACCAGACCTACTACGTCACCGTGGACAACGGAGTGTTCGCAGATTCAACCGGAGCGTATTTCGCGGGCATCACCGACACGAACGCGTGGAGGTTCACCACCAAACCCACCGGCCCGGCGGACACGGCCAACATGATCGTAGCAGCCGACGGCAGCGGGGATTTCCTCACCGTGCAAGGCGCGATTAATTCCGTCCCAGCGAACAGCGTGACACCTCGCGTCATCAACATCAAAAACGGCGATTACAACGAAATCATCGTCATCGCCGCGCGTCACAACGTCACGTTCCGTGGACAAAGCCGCGCTGGCGTGTTGATCGGTGCAACGAACAATGCCAACTTGCAACTACCCGAAAACGGCGGCTCAACCCGCGCGCGCATGACCTTCAAAGTCGCGGCGAACGACATTGGGTTCGACACTCTTACCCTCACTAACCGCACGCCGCAGGGCGGTTCGCAGGCCGAAGCGTTGATGATGGAATCCGGCGCGCGCCGCTTCATCGCCAACAACACAACCTTCGGCAGCCGTCAGGACACGATCCTCGCCAACCAAAATAGTTCGCAAGGTTACTTCACCAACTGCTCGGTGATCGGCAACTTCGATTACATCTGGGGCGGCGGAAATTTGTTCTTCACCAACTCCACCATCCACACCATCGCGGGAGCGTCAACTATCAACATCACCGCCGCGCGCACGGACTTCGGCGGATCAGCATCCACCGGAAATTGGATGACACCTGACGGCCTCCGCTGGTCCAGCAACGGATTCTCCTTCGTCGGCTGCCAGATGACCGCCGATGCAGGCGTCACTGGCATCACGCTCGCTGGCAACAACGGCACGGCTGGCGGATTGTCGAGCTGGGTTAATTGCCGCTTCGCCACGAATGCCTACGTCGCCCCCGGCGCAGGTCTGGCCAGCACCTACAATTTCTGGCAATACCAGAACACCGAACTCACCGGCGTTGCACCGGTCACTTACGCCAACGTCGTCACGCTCACCGGCGGCGACGCGCGACTCACCGCCGCATTAAGCTCCGTGATCTGGCTCAACGGCTGGCAACCCGAACTTCCCTACATCGTTACGCAGCCCGCCAACCGCACCGTCGCTGGCGGCGGCACGACGAACTTCTCCGTCGTGGCGAACTCGTTCTACACCGTCACGTATCAATGGCAGCATTACGGCACAAACATCCTGAACGCCACGAACAACATCCTCACCATCACCAGTGCCACGGCCAATGACGCTGGCAATTACACCGTAATCGTCTCCAACGCCGCAGGCTCGACCACGAGCACCACAGCCACGCTCACCGTGGGGAACACTGCACCCACACTCGCGCCCGTCAGCGACTCCACCGTCAACGTCGGTGTCACGGTGAACTTCACCAACACCGCCTCAGACGTGGACGCACCCGCGCAATCACTCGCGTTTAGTTTGTTGAGCGCACCGAGTGGCGCGACGCTTGGCGCATCCAGCGGCGTGTTCAACTTCCGCCCAGACACAACACAGGGAGGCACGAGCAACTACATCACACTCAAAGTTGCTGACAATGGCTCTCCGAGTTTGAGCGCGACGCAAAGTTTCGCCGTTGTGGTGAATGTGTTGAATCAATCCAGCTTCGGTGCGGGTTCATATTCCGGTGGCACATTTAGTTCGAGCGTCAGCGGCGACACTGGACCTGACTACGAAGTCCTCGCCTCGACGAACCTCGTGGATTGGGAAACCATCTTCACCACGAACTCCCCGGCCATGCCGTTCAACTGGTCTGATCCCAACGCAGGTTCTTACGACCAGCGTTACTACCAGATCAAAGCCGGCCCACCGCTGCCGTAACAATTTGGGTTGGGTTGGGATCGCCGCGCTGGAGTGGTTTCCGGTGCGGCGATTTTTTGAACCAACACAGCATCACCAGTTAAGTCACTTGACGCTCCATTAACTCAGACAGAATTTACTGCCATGCAATTAAGATTCATTACGCAAATCGCATTCGCTGCATTCAGCATTTCCGTGGGCGCGACAAATGCCGCTGCCGTCGCGTTCCCCGGAGCAGAAGGCGCAGGCGCGAATACAATCGGCGGGCGCGGCGGCGATGTTTATTACGTAACCACTTTGGCGGACAGCGGCGTGGGTTCGTTGCGAACTGGCATTTCCGGGGCGCCGGCAGGCGGACGGACGATCTGTTTCAAGGTGTCGGGCAATATCGTTTTGAGTTCCACGCTCACGATCAACAAACCGCGCATCACTGTGGCGGGACAAACCGCTCCCGGCGACGGGATTTGTTTTCAGAATTATTCCTTCAACATCGCGGCCAATGAAGTGATCGTCCGTCACATCCGCACTCGACTCGGCACGAACGCACTTCAAGAGGCTGATGGCATGTGGATCAACGCTGGCACGAACATCATCGTGGATCACGTCAGCGCGTCGTGGTCGGTGGATGAAGTTCTCTCGTCGAGCACGGATGTCGCAAATCTCACGGTGCAGAATTGTTTCATCACCGAATCGCTGAACAATTCCATCCACATCAAAGGCGCGCATGGCTACGGCGGGTTGATTTCAGCGTCAGCCGACACCACCTACAGCTATCTTCGCAATCTTTACGCACACAATCAGAGTCGCAATCCACGTATCGGGAGTGATTCGCAGGCGGGCACGCTGCGGTTGGATTTCCGCAACAACGTCATCTACAACTACGGCGGACGCGCTGGCTACACGGGCGCGACGAACGAATCTTGCGAGGTCAATTACGTCAACAACTACTGCATCAAAGGACCGTCCAGCACTTACAATTACATCCTTCAAGGAGGTGGTGATACGACTCACGTTTATCAGAGTGGCAACTTGATCGATCTGAATCTGAACGGGCAAGTGGACGGCACGGATACGGGTTGGGGAATGTTCAGCGTCTCTTACACGCCGTTCGCGACGCCATTCGCCGTTCCCTCGGCCACCACTGAAACCGCGCCTGTGGCATATCAACGCGTAGTGGCTTTGTCCGGCGCGATGCCGTGGCGACGTGACGCCGTGGATCAACGCGTGGCGCGCACTGTCCGACTGCAGAACGGAACGATCATTGATGCCGTGGCACAAGTCGGCACGTGGCCGACACTGGTTGCCACCACTGCACCCACAGACACGGACAGTGATGGAATGCCCGACTATTGGGAACTCGCCGTCGGATTGAACCCTAACCTCCCCACGGATCGCAACATCACCAACGTCCTCACCGGTTACACGAAACTCGAAGACTATCTCAACTGGCTCGCCGATGCTCACGTACTCTGCGACCGCAACGGTACCGTGGACGTGAACCTGCGTGATGCGACGGGCGGTGCGACGAATCTCACCTACTCCGTCAGCAACGGCACGAACGGCACGGTCAGCTTGCTCGGCGACGGCTACACCGCGCGCTTCACTGCCGCCGCTAACACAAACGGCCTCGCCAATTTCACATTCACCGCCACGGGCAATAGCACCGCGTTCGGCCCGGTCAACTACGGCACTCTCATCACTACCACCAACGCGCCCTCCTCAAACACGCCGCCCACACTCGCGGCCATCACCAACCGCACTGTCATCGCTGGCACAACCATTAACTTCACCAACGGTGCGAGCGACACAAACATTCCTGCGCAGATGTTGACGTTTAGTTTGCAAGGCGGGCTGGCGGGTTCATCGTTGAACTTGAGCAACGGCATCTTCAACTGGCGACCCACCATCGCTCAAAGCCCCAGCACGAATCCAATGAGCGTCATCGTCACCGACAACGGCTCGCCAACGATGAGCACGACGCAGAGCTTCACCGTGTTCGTCACGAAACCTGTTTCACCAACGCTTCAACCCTCCGTGTCCGGCGGCACGTTCAACATGCTCATCACCGGCGATCCCGGCCCGGATTACACCATTCAAGCCTCGACGAATCTCGTGAACTGGACACCCCTGTTCACCACCAACTCCCCTGCTCTGCCCTTCAACTGGAGCGATCCGTCCCCCGCGAGTTTTAATCAACGCTACTTCCGTGTCCTGCTTGGGCCGTAGCTGGAGTGCGTTCGCGCGACAACTCCGATAACTTCCCGCCGCTCGCGACTTTGGCTTTGAAGCCGACAGCCAGACGCAGACTTGAGCAAATTTAACAACGCCGTCATCCAAGGATTGACGGATACCCGCACTACCCCACTGCAAGCCCGCGCTGTGGGTGGTAAGACCGGTTACAGTGATTGGAGCGATCCGGTGTCGCACATGTCGTTGTAAGCAGGAAATCAGAAACCATTCACCGAGGCGCATGAAACATTGCGTCCCGGATTTTATTTACGTATTTAAGAGATTACTTCGCATCAGTCTTGAGTGTAGCATCCTCAGCTCGGTTATTTCTGAAATGACGCTCCAACAGAACGCATCCCGCGATGCCGCTCGCATAAGCCGCCAGATCACCCCATGCAAATCCCCAGCCGATGACCAAACCGCCGAGCGTTGTCTTGCGAATCGCCTCGAGCCACGGCGCGTGACAGAGTTGGCTGCATTCTACTGTGACTGAAATCATCAACGCTGCCAGCGCGATCCGACCACTCGCTTGTCGCCGCCAAACGAACGCGATCAACAAATAAACCAACACCGCCCATAACGCATCGCCAAGGTTTTCAGCCAACTCTGGTGCAATTACTTGACGCAGCGGACGCGTCGCCAGCCCAAAAATAACAGTCAACGCTGCCAATCCTGCGAAGACAAAACGGGAACGCCCTTTGTCACTACGCCAATAGCCGGATGATCTCATCTCGTGGGCCGGTTTGCTCTTCTCGCGTCTGGAGATTACGAATCCGCACCGCGTCAGCTTCAACCTTCATCGTGTGCTTCGCATTCAACTCTTGCGCGCGTTTGAATTGTTTGTCCGGCTTCGTTGGCGTGAGCGCGTACTCAACGACTTTGCCCGCTGCACGCAAATCTTGAACGAGCTTGAGCGATTGCGGCCGGAGGGTTTCATCCTCAATCATCACGAAGACATCCACGCCAGCGTTGAATTGCGGGAGCAGGCCGCGCGCTTTGAGCAGTTCAAACAACACCACGTCGCCCATGCCGAAGCCAAGCGCGGGCAGATTCACTTTGCCGCCACTGATGAGTTTCACGAGGTTGTCGTAACGTCCGCCGCCTGCGATGGCGCGGAATTCTCCCTTGCAATCAAACGCCTCGAACACAGGCCCGGTGTAATACGCCAGTCCGCGAATAACCTGATAGTCCACCTTCACAAAATCACCCATGCCGCGTGCCGTGAGATTGGCGATGATGGACGCGAGTTCCGTCGTGGGCGTGCCGGATTTGATGAAGGCATTCACGTCATCAAGCGAGAAGCCAAGGGCAGCGAGTTTTGCCTGAGATTCTTCCGCCGGAGCGCGTTCCAGTTTGTCAATGATCTGAAAAAAGTCGTAAGCGTTCTGAGTTCCGGCTTCCGACTTCTGACTTCTGGCCTCATAGAATTCCTGCCACGCATTTCTGCTGCTGAGGCGGATGACGAAATCTTCTGCGGTCAACCCGAACGAGCGCAGCGTATCAATCAACATCGCGATGAGTTCAGCATCGGCGGCGGGGTCTTGTTCGCCAAAAATGTCCGCGTTGAATTGGAAGTGTTCACGCAGCCGTCCCTTCTGCTGGCGTTCGTAGCGGAAGAGTTGCGGGATGGCGAACCACTTGATGGGTTTCTTGTAGTTGCGTTCGTGCGCGGCAACCATGCGAGCGAGCGTCGGCGTCATCTCCGGGCGCAACGCAATCTCGCGATCACCCTTGTCCTTGAAGTTGTAAAGTTGCCCAACGATTTCCGCACCGCTCTTGGTGGTGAACAGTTCGAGCGATTCGAGCGGCGGGCCGTCGTATTCGCGGAAGCCATAACGCCGGGCGACATCGCGCCACTTGTTGAAAATGTATTGGCGGGCATCAGCGCTCCACACGTCTTTGTGCGGAAGCGGCTCGGGGTAGAAATCGCGAAAGCCAGGCAAACGTTCCATAAATCGTGGAGAGAATAGGTAACGCCGGGGCGAATAAAAAGAAAAAGGCGCGGTGTTCAGCCGCGCCTTTGAAATAATGATCCGACTATTTCTTCGCAGTCTTCGGTGGAATCTTGATGACGTATTCAGCCATCTCTTTGCCTGGCTTGAATTTCACCACTGACCGCGCCGGGATGGGCACGTCGGTTTCGGGGGCGTTCGGATTGCGGCCAACACGGGCTTTTCGAGTTCTGACCTCGAATACGCCGAAGTTGCGCAACTCGACTTTATCCCCTTTGGACAACGACTCGGCAATGTGATCAAGCGTCTTCTGAACGACGTCAATCACTTGGGCCTGCGTCAGGTGGGTCTCCTCGCTGATGCGGATGACCAGATCGCGTTTGGTTAATGTCATAGAGTTGATGGGTTATGGAGTTGAGCTGTACGGTCTGGCTTTGGGTATAACGCCGCTCACCAATGCGGTCAAGCTCTCAATATGAAGATGTTTTCGCGCATAAATCGCTTCTCCAACCTTGCGACTTGGTGGAGTTCCCGCGCATGATTTAACCATGAACCGCACAAGAAAAACTTGTCTTGGAACAACAATCCGCCCAGCGCGAACAACATTGGTGGCGATCATCTGTGGACTGATGGGATATTTATCTGCGTCAGCTCAAACAAATTTCCACTTTCAAAATCGCGTGCATGATCCCTCTACCATCGCGCGGTCTGGATCTGAGTTTTGGACATTCGCCACCGGAGACGGCATCAAGACGCTGCGCTCGACCAATCTGACCGAGTGGCGATTCAGCCAACCTGCGCTTGCCGTCAACCCGCCTTGGGCCACAAACGTCGCCGCTATCCATCGCGATTATTTCTGGGCGCCCGACGTCATCCAATCCAATGGCCGTTACCTGCTCTACTTCTCAGTTTCGAGTTGGGGTAAGAATACTTCCGCTATCGGTCTCGCCACGAGTCCCACGCTTGACCCTGCCGGCGCAGGCTTCAAGTGGACTGATCAAGGCATCGTCGTCCGCTCGTTCGCCACGAATGATTTCAACACGATTGATCCCGCAGTCACGTTCGATGTAGATGGGAAACTGTGGATGGCGTTCGGCTCATACTGGAGCGGTATCAAGCTGATCGAACTCGATCCCAAGACCGGACAGCGCATCACCACGAATTCGCCCATGTATTCGCTCGCACATCATGATTCCATCGAAGCTGCATTCATCCATCGGCGCGACACGAACTATTTCCTCTTCGTCAACTGGGGTCAATGTTGTCGCGGCACGAACAGCACCTATGAAATCCGCATCGGTCGCAGCAGCAAGATCACCGGACCCTATCTGGATCGCGAGGGACGCGACATGCTGTTCGACGGCGGCACACCGTTCCTCGACTCAAAGCCACCGTTCTATGGCCCCGGCCATGCGGGCATCATCACGGTGGACGGACAGGATTGGTTCAGTTGCCACTACTACGATGGCAACCAGCGTGGACGCTCGCAGTTGTGGGTGGGTAAATTGAGTTGGGGCAATGATGGCTGGCCGATTCCGCCTGTGTTGTCGGAATCCACGAAAGTGCAAGCTCCATGAATTCTTCAACATCACGGCGACTGAAACTCTCCAAGTTGTTCTGCGTTGTCGCAGTGATGATCTTTTCCTTGCTGGTCTGCGATGGTGCGTCGGCCAGCTCAAAACCCAACATCCTACTCATCTGCGTGGATGATCTTAAGCCGCTGCTCGGTTGCTACGGGGACAAACACATTCAGTCGCCGAACATGGATCGGCTCGCCGCGCGTGGGCTGATCTTCGACCGGGCGTATTGCAATCAAGCCGTCTGCGCACCATCGCGCAACGCACTTCTCACAGGCGCACGCTCCACCACCCTCGGCATCTATGACCTCGCCACGAATTTCAGGCAGTCCGTCCCAGACGCCGTCACGTTGCCGCAATACTTCAAGCAGCACGGCTACTATGCCGAGGGCTTGGGAAAAATCTTCCACGTCGGTCATGGCAATCACGAAGACCCCGAGTCGTGGAGCGTGCCGCACTTCTCCGTCAAGTCTATCGCTTACGCACTGCCGGAGAGTCGCGCTGGTCAGACATTGACCCGCGAGGAAGCATTGTTCGCCAATCAAACGGATGTCGCCAAACTCCCGCGCGGCGCCGCGTTCGAGTGCGCTGATGTGCCCGATGACGCATACCCGGATGGACAACTTGCGAGTGAAACCATCCGGCGATTACAGTCCGCCAAGGCGCACACGAACCATCCATTTTTTATGGCGGTAGGTTTCGTGAAGCCGCATCTACCGTTCTGCGCGCCGAAGAAGTATTGGGACATGTACGATCGCACGACGTTCACCGTGCCCGCATTGCGCACGCCGCCGGAGGGCGCGCCGAGGTTTGCGCCGAGCGGCTGGGGCGAACTTCGCCAATACACCGACATCCCCGCGACTGGCCCGCTCACCGACGATCAAGCGCGCACGATGATCCATGGCTATCACGCGGCGTTGAGTTATGTGGACGCTCAGATTGGTCGTGTGCTCGATGAACTTGATCGGCTCGATCTCACCACAAACACGATCATAGTGCTATGGGGTGATCACGGCTGGCATCTCGGCGATCACGGTTTTTGGAGCAAACATACGAATTACGAAGAAGCGACACGCATCCCGCTGTTGATCGTTGCACCCGGCATCACCCAACCTAGTTCACGGACAGAGACACTGACCGAAACGGTGGATTTGTATCCCACACTGTGCGAACTCGCTGGCCTACCAAAACCAAATCTCCCGCAAACCCTCGACGGACGCAGCCTCATTCCGACCTTGAAGAAACCAGCACGCGAACACAAAGCGGCCATCTTTCACGCGTTCCCACGCAATCGTCGCGGTGAAGAGATCATCGGACGCGCCGTGCGGACGGAACGTTATCGTCTGGTGGAATGGAAGAAGCCCGGTGCAGCAGACGACACCGCCGATCTGGAACTCTACGATTATCAAGCCGACCCGATGGAGACGAAAAACCTCGCTCATGAGCAACCCAAGATCGTCGCCAAACTCCGCGCCCTGCTGACGAATCAATCCGAAGCAAAGCCGCAGATATCAGCATCGCGAAACCGCGCCCGCTGAATCGCACCTCACGCTTTCTTCACGAAGCACGCTTTCAAGCCGACGGCGATCCCGTCCACCTTGCAATCAATCTCGTGATCGCCGTCCACCAAGCGGATGGGTTTGGACTTTGATCCACCTTTGAGAACCGATGAGCCGCCGAGCTTCAAGTCTTTGATCAGGATGACGCAGTCACCATCCGCTAGCACATTGCCATGAGCGTCTTTCACGATGCGCGGACCAGCGGCGGCCTCGGGTTCGGGGATGCGTTCCCATTCGTGACCACACGTCACACACTCCCATTTATCAGAGTGATCCAACACTTCATTCATCTCGCACATCGGACAAACAGGTTTGTTCATGGAGTGACAGGATAACGATATTTCACACCACACCTCAACCGCTCTTGAGACGTATAAGACCGAGACGCATCTGAGTTCATAAAGTCTGGACACCGAAGTGGAGCGTGATGAAGTCGGCGGCTATGGCGTAGCGCAGGATGAGAAACGGTTGAATTACATTCCACCCGGATATCAACAGTAGCTGGTATGAGGCACACCCGGTGCCACCGGCTCCGCCACGGTGTGTTGGCGGGTGATACGCGGGCTTTCTCGTTCGGACAAACGGAACTTACCGCCTTGATGAGTTGTTCAGAAAACAGGCCGCACCTCAGACCGTCATCAACTCCTTTTCCTTCAGAACGAATTGCGCGTCAATCTTGGCACTGTAATTATCCGTCAACTTCTGGAGATCTTTTTCGGCCTGCTCGGTTTCATCCTCGGTCACGCCGCTGTCGTGTGCATGTTTTTTGAGTTGATCCATCGCTTCGCGGCGGACATGGCGGATCGCCACGCGACCATCCTCTGCCATCTTCTTGATGATCTTCACGAATTCCACGCGCCGTTCCTGACTGAGTTCGGGGAAAAATATCCGCAGCACCTTGCCTTGCACGGCGGGTGAAAGACCGAGGTTCGCCTTTTGAATCGCTTTTTCGATCGCGCCCAGAGTTGTGACATCCCACGGTTGAATGGCGAGCGTGCGCGCCTCGGGAGTGGTGATGCCTGCCAGCTCACGGATTCGCATCATGGATCCGTACGTCTCTACAAGAATGTTTTCCACGAGTGCCGGGGAGGCTTTGCCGGTGCGTACGCTGGCGAATTCATTCACCACCACATTCACGGTTTTTTCCATCTTCTCTTCTGCCGCCATCAAAGTTTCATCCAGTGCCATAATGGTCGGCACGGTATCAAACCCCTCCAGAATGTATAGCGACAAAACTTATTCGCGACGGACTGAACGCCGCCCAAGAAGAACCACACCGCTGAGAGCCAGCAGCGCGCCCGTGGCTGGCTCTGGCACGAGCGTGTAACCCAACACATCGAACGCGAGAAGGTCATTGCCCGTGATGGTCATCAATTCGCCCGGAAACGCCGTCGGATCCATGATGCCCAGCCCCATGAAATCCTTCCAATGACTCGCCTGACGCGCGTCTCCATTGAAATAGCCATTCGAGAAGAGCGGGCCTTGCGTGATGCCGCCATCTATGGAGAAAAATTTATTGCGATTATCCGCGCTCAAATCTGTGAAGCCCGATCCGGCTGAGAGGCTCAGTGCCGAGAATCGAAAGAGATCAATCAGGTTGGAACTGAAACTTTCGTCCGGCAACGTTCCGCCTACTTGATCCACGTCATCCACACCGCTCACAAAGCCCAGTGCGTGTCCCAACTCATGCGTGGCCGCTCCCAGAAAATCAAATTGTCCGCCTGTGATGCCATTGCTCGGATCGAAATCAAAACCAAACGTGGAGTTGAACCGGATGACCGCATCCACGGATGCATTGGGTGCGAGAAGCCCGAGAGTTTTCGCATTTGCCGTGGTCATGCCTACGCGATCCATCGTCGTCACATAGGGCATGGCACTGTTCGCGCCGTTGGGATTGTCACTCGTGCGATTGATGAGGCGATTGTAACTTGCGCCAGATTGAAGCGCGCCAACCGAAGAACCGTCCGCCGCAGAAACCCCATACGTAGCGAGTGCTGTTCTGGTATCCGAATAACTGTATTCCCTGAAATCACTACCCGCCTGACCGATGGTGAATTGCCCCAGCGGCACGAAACCCACCTGCACGTTCACCGTGATGTTGTCGGACAGGACAGACGACCAGCGATTTGCAGCGGCGGCAAATCCATCCAATGCGAACTGCGGTGTGCCTGCCTCCGGGATGAGATTGAAAACAACATTAGCGCGAGCAACGATGATGGACTGCGTAAGCAACAAGGCAACGGCTGGCAGATAGGATTTAATTCTCATGATACGGTACGTTTGGTCTCGAGTCTGGACGCGTCCACAATCATCCATAAACACGGAGTTGCAACCAGCGGTTTGCGGGGGACACATCGGGTGTGGTGCGGATGCTGTTTTACTGCCTCAACCGATAATATCTCTCCGGTTCAACCACGTTCACGTCGAGAATCACGAACTTGTTCGTGCCGCTGATCGAAACGGCGTTGGTCACAGATGACCACACGATCACGGGTGTGAGGTTGGTGGTGGTTTCCAGACCAAAACTCGACGGCGTTGACGCAGGCCAACTCACCAGCAGTTGTGTGGTATTCGTCGGCTGGGCAGAAAGCGTGGGAAGCATGAGGGGCGTGATGATAATTGCAACGCTGCCAGTGTTGTTCGCCGGGTTGGAGTCGGCCTCGATGCATGTTCCACTCGCAATGTTGGTGACGCTGCTCGCATTGGTGGCAGTGACGGTGATGGTGATTCCTGCACCCGCTCCCGCGCCGAGCGTGCCAACATTCGCGATGATGGTGTTGGCGGAATTACTGACTGTGCCCTGCGACGTGACCGCCGAGACGAAGCTGACCCCGACGGGAAGCGGGTCGCTCACGCTCACGCCACTGGCCGCTGCGCTGCCGTTGTTGGTCACACCCAGCGTGTAAGTGAAGTTGTCGTATTCAACGACGCTGCCAGTGGAGGCTGTCTTCGTCAGCACTATGTCAACTGATGTCGCGACTGCGCCCGCGCGCCAGACGAACACGTCATTGGTGTTGTTCGTGTCCGAGAGGATGAGGTCGCTGGCAGAACTGGCGAACGCAATGACATTTCCGTTGGTGCTGATGAGGCCATCATATGACCCCTCGTTGCCCGGCCCGTTGAGGAAACGATTTTGCGAAATGAGCACGGTGGTGGAGTTCAGCAGGTCGCGGCGGTAGGTGTTGGCAAATCCAACGGGATGCCCGGAAACGAGATCGCGCGCGTAGCTTTGAAATGTCACGTAACGTCCGTCCGCGCTGATCTGCGGATACTGCGAGTCGCTGTCACCCCCGGTATTGTTCTGACAATTCGCGCTTACAAGCACGGTTGTGCCCGCGACAAGGTCGCGCACGAAAACATCATTCACGGTGTTGTTGTCGTTGGCGACAAGATTGGAGGCATCACCGTAAAACGCCACGTAACGCCCGTCCGCGCTGACCACCGGCACA
The DNA here is from genome assembly GCA_031423875.1 of Verrucomicrobiota bacterium. GTDB lineage: Bacteria > Verrucomicrobiota > Verrucomicrobiia > Limisphaerales > JADLHS01 > JADLHS01. Next base: position 13,151 of record JANPGI010000132.1, read on the forward strand.
TCGGAGTAGGAGTTTCCTGTTCCGCCACCGGTGCTGACACTGACCAGTTGAAGCGTGTGAGTCAGAAGATCGTAGGCGAAGACATCCGTCGTGCTGTTGGTATCCGAAGCAACAAGATCATTCGCATCGCTGGCGAACACGACGAATTGTTCATTTGCCGAGATGACATGGCCGTAGGAGTTGGCGTCGCCCGAGTTGCCAGTGACACTGCGGCTGCAAAGGTAATTGGTGCCGATCAAGCGGTCGCGTACGTAGATGTCGTAAAAAGAATTCGTGTCTCCCGGTCCCAAATTCGAAGCCAGACTCTGAAACGCTACAAAACGTCCGCTCGGACTCACCACGGGGCTGTAGGAGTCCCCGTTGGCTGACCCCGTTCCAGCGGCGTTGACACTGATGAGTTCGACGCGGTTGCTCGTCATATCCCGGAGGAAAACATCCGACGATGATCCGTTCACATCATTCGTGACAAGATCGCTTGATTGGGAATAAAAGGCGATGAAGCGTCCGTCAGGCGTGATGTCGGGATTATACGAATAGGAATTGCCGGAGTTTGTTCCCCAGAAGTTCACGCTGACAAGCACCGTCACGTTGGAAAGAACGTCCCGCCGGAAAATATCTCCGTTCACCTCTGTGTCATTCGTCACAAGGTTGCTCGACTTGCTGTAGAAGGTCACGAAGCGGCCATCTGCACTCAGGCGGGGCGTATCAGAGTAATGATTGCCTGGACCTGTGCCCGCAAGGTTCACGCTGACGAGCGCGAGTGCGCCGTTGGCGACGTTCTGTAGGAAGACATCGGTGACGGAGTTGGTGTCATTCGATGTGAGGTTGGAAGAGTAGCTCACAAACGCTGCATAGCCCCCATCGGCACTGATCTGTGGCAGATAACTGTAACTGTCGCCCGTCGGGCCGTTGGTAGCAGTGGCGGAAGCAGCCTGAACATTGCCCCCCGCGTCAATCTGGTCGTCGAAGATGGCGACCGAGGAATTTGTCTCGATGATCAGCAAGGCTCCGCCGGTGGCGTTGAACAATCTCGTCGTGAACAATTCAACGCACTCCGGCAGAAGATCGTTCAAGACCGGCACGGTGAACGATGCCAGTGTCTGGCCGTTGGTGAACATGAGTGTTCCGGAGATGGAGGTGAAATCACCGCCAGCAACCGCCGTGAAGTTTGATGTGGCGTAACCGACTGAAACCGTGCCGATGGCGCCGCCCGAACGGAGCACTTCCACCGTGACCGACCCAGCGTCTTCAGCGATTTCCTGACTCGTGAGACTGAACCGCAGCACACCCGGTCCGTTGGTGGACTGCGTGTTTTCAATGACAGAATTATCGCCCGCGTCGGGATCCACTTCATCCGCATAAGTGTTTCCGCTGTGGCCAAGGTTGGCCGTCTCGACGGGGATGACACTGATGGTGAGCGCGGTATTGCTGCCCACAGCAATCGTCCCCGCAGCGTATGAAAATGAGTTGCCGTTCTGGGTGAAACTTCCCTGCGAAGCTGAGGCTCCGGTTATGACGCAGTTTCCATCCACAACAACATCTACGATTGTCATCGTGGCGGAATCAGGTCCGAGATTGGATACCGTCGTCGTCAAGGTCAGTGGTTGTCCGGCAACGACCGGATCGGGCGAATCGGTGATACTGATGGCAAGGTTTGCGATGCCGATCATGGTGGCTTCGGACGTGGAATTGTTGTCCGGCGTGTGATCCAACTGCGCCGACGCGACGACCACCGCCTCATCCAAGAACACAGCCGTGTTGGTCGTGCTCACTGCCAGCACCACCGAGGCAGACCCGCCGTTGGCGATGCCACCGAGATTGCACATCACGACGCCCGCAGAATGGGACGCCGAACCCTGCGACGGCGTGGCGCTGACAAAGTTCATTCCCACAGGAAGCGTGTTGGTCACGAACACACTACCTGCGTTTGCTGGACCTGAATTTGTGATGAGCAACGTATAGAGGTGATTCGTCGAGCGCGACGCGGGGTCGTCCGAGTCCGCGATGACGATGTTCAGATCAACGGAGTCGAAGGGAACAACTTTCCGCACGGCGGAGAACTCGCTCGTGTTATTCGTCGGGTCTGTGGCGGTAGCGGTGATGTAATGACCAAAGGGCAGTGATGTGGCGTTGGTGAAACTGAAGGCCACATCGCCGCTGGCGTCCGTGATGATGTTG